>WFNM01000070.1 GCA_015488615.1 Sulfurimonas sp. | reverse complement strand
GGGGGACTTGAACCCCCGACCCCCGGCTTATGAGACCAGTGCTCTAACCAGCTGAGCTACCGTGACATCTTTTAAGAGGATGGAATTATAACCATGCAAAGCTTTAATTTTGTTGAATTGCGATTTTTTTATATAATTAGACTTTTTTAGTAAATAATTTTCTTTGACTAAGCTCATTTAACTCTATTTCAATCTGTTCACTTAATTCATTTTTTTCCTCTAAGAATGCATCACTTAATGCTTCTTGTTTTGCTAAAATTTCATCACTTAATTCTGCTCTCTCTTTTTTAAGATCTTGTAAAAATTGAATGCGTCGTTCCACAAAATAAAAATATAACAATCCACTTATTGTTGCAGCATAAAGACACCATACAGATGTAAAACCGTAAGGGCGTAGTAGTGCAATAATGCTAAGTCCTATAAAGTTGAAAAATCCAAAAAGTTGAATTGATATACTGCTGCTAAGCATTAAAGAGCCACATGTAGTTAGAACATAGATAAGTGCATCATAATAGTTTGCTGTCCATGGATTACTATAATTAAGCATGCCATTGACGACTTTTACACTGCTAGGGAATGTTGCAAGTCCATATAGTGTATATACCATGAGCCCAAAACCAAGAATCGTAAGTACACCGACAAGTTGTTTTTTGAAACTGTTTTTTTCAATGAGCCAGATAGCAAGAGGAACAAGAAAAGGGAGTACTCCTTGTGCATAGTAAATAAATATAGTTTCAGCCATTTGTAGTGCTCGATGTGTAATTTCTCCTCCAACTCCTAGCCAGACAAAACCTTCTGTAAGTTGATGTAATCCAAATAGAAGTGGTATTGATGCGAACACTACTTCTCTAGGTACACTAACCTTTTTAAGTGTCAAAATACCAACTATTCCAATGACTCCAGCAAGTGCAAAGTTTAAAACTGCAAAATACATATCCATTACATTCCCTTATATAATATAAATTACAATATTATACATCATTTAATAGGTAAAATTAACTTAATTAATAAAAAATTCCGCTAATTCATAGTAAATATGACTTAATGAAAAATACAGGGGTCTGAAAAGTACTTGAAAGTATGCTATATTGGGAGTAAACAAAGGTTTATTTATAAATGGCTGTAAAAAACTGAAAAATATGTCCAAGTTGTCAAAAGAACAATACGAAAAAGATAGGTATTAGACGAGGAATTCAGAGATATAGATGTAACAATTGTAATAAAAAATTTCAATCCTAAAGAAGACCTAAAAACTTACAAGAAATCATCTTTAAAAAGATGGCAAAAAAGAATCCAGTATGTTCTTGTTCATCTGGACTCAATACGAGCGAGAGATCCGTGAAGCTATGATGAGTTGTTTTACTGCTCCTGAATGTTGCCATCAAGAAGGTGTTACGAAGATGGTGCAGTATCATAGCTGTTACTACACCGAGATAGATTCCAGTTTTACTTCCCAAGTTTAAC
Organism: Sulfurimonas sp.; assembly: GCA_015488615.1. Classification (GTDB taxonomy): domain Bacteria; phylum Campylobacterota; class Campylobacteria; order Campylobacterales; family Sulfurimonadaceae; genus Sulfurimonas. The sequence goes on along the minus strand of WFNM01000070.1, from coordinate 1,351 downwards.
CCTATTTACTATCTTTGATATTACAGCTTGTAGAGGTTAAATTTAAGAACTTAATTATTTCTAATTATGACTTTTAAACTTTTGTAATAGACTTTGGTTATAAGCATCCACAAACTTTAGTCCAAACTAGAACAGTTGGAAATAGTATATATTTCAAAGAACTATTTTTTGAGAGTGAAACTCTTATAGTTGGAAGCTTAATAAAAATGGCGAAGCAATGAAAATATCAGTTTCACATATCACTGGTAGAAAAAGAGACAATGATTTTGATAAGTATTATGCTAAAAAAATTCATCATTTAAGAAATTATTTGTCTATAATTGGTAGATTAATCAGACTATATCTTTATTAGTATATAATCTTATAAAATAATTTTTATAGGACTTTATCAATATGAACAAACTTACACTTGAAACACTTGAACGATGGCTTTGGGATAGTGCTGATTTGATGAGAGGGCATATTGATAGTTCTGATTTTAAGAACTATATCTTTGGCTTACTCTTTTTAAAGAGAGCCAATGACCAGTTTATTGAAGAAGCAAATATTGCTGTTAGTGAAGATGGTGTAAGTTTAGAAGAAGCCCTTGAAGATGAAGACTACCACCAATTTTTTATTCCCTTTGATGCCTATTGGAGTGAGCTAACTAAAAAGACTGAAAACATTGGTCAAGCTCTTGATAAGGCTTTTTCACTTATAGAAGAGCATAACTCACAACTTGAAGGTGTTATGACTGCTGTTCATTTTGGAGATACTGAAAAACTTCCTGATAGCTTACTTCAAAGACTACTACAACACTTTAATAAATTTTCACTTGCCAATGAACATTTAGACAATCCAGATATTTTAGGAAGTGCTTATGAGTATTTAATCCGTGAGTTTGCTGATGATGGTGGAAAAAAAGGTGGCGAGTTCTATACACCAAAAGAGGTAGTGAAGCTTGTAGTTAGCCTTATCAAACCAGAAGCAGGAAATAGTGTTTATGACCCAACTTGTGGAAGTGGTGGTATGCTGATACAGAGTGCTAACTACATTAAAGCTAATGGTGGAACTGTTGGTAAGTTTGTTGATGCTAAACTTTATGGGCAAGAGAAGAACCTTGGAACTTGGGCTATTTGTAAGATTAATATGATTGTTCATAACTTCAAAGATAGTGATATAAGAAAGGGAGATACTTTATCTTCTCCAAAGCACTTAGAAAATGGCGAACTTATGACTTATGATCGTGTCATTGCTAATCCACCATTTAGCTTAAAGAAGTGGTGGGCTCCTGCTGAGATAGATATAAAGCAAGACGAAAAAGGCAAAGAGATAGCACCAAAATATAATAGTGTTGTATCTGATGAGTATG
>WFNM01000069.1 GCA_015488615.1 Sulfurimonas sp. | reverse complement strand
GTTTTCCCTGACCTCACTAGCTTTTGTGTAGAGACTGACCTCGGTCGCTATATGATGAGCCGCCTTAACTTTGCAACTAAAGAGGTTCGTGCAAACCTTGATGAGTATAAGTTCAACGATGCAGCACTCGTACTCTATAAGTTCTTATGGAATGAGTTTTGTGGTTGGGGTATAGAGCTTTCTAAGGCTGACAAAGCATCTATAATAGAACTCGGAGCTATCTTCAAAGAAGCTATGAAACTTCTCCACCCATTTATGCCATTTATCACAGAACACCTTTACCATGAACTTAGTGGGACTACACTTGAAGAGGGTGAGTCTATCATGCTGATGCGTTACCCTAGCAAAACTAAGCAACGTAAAGAAGAAGAGACTTTTGAGGTAATCATGGATGCCATAGTTTCCATCAGACGTGCAAAAGTTCTTGTTGACTTAGCGAACCAGAAGATAGAAAAAGCCTTCGTAAAGATAGACGGACTCAGTGAAAAAGAGAAAGAGATGATGAAACCTTTTATCATCAAACTTGCAAAAGTTGAAGTACTTGAATTTACAGAGTCTAAGGTAGAAAACGCAGTAAGTGACATCTCTGACAAGTGTGAGACTTTCATCCCAACTGATAGCATAGACCTCACACCTATCATCACAAAACTAGAACGCCAAGATGAGAAGCTTCAAAAAGAGATAGGCAAGTTAAACGGTATGTTAAACAACGAAAGATTTGTAGCAAATGCACCAGAAGATGTACTAGAAAAAAATCGTACACAACTCGCAGATGCAAGTGCTAAACGCGAGAAAGTTCTAGAGCAGCTTAGTTCTTTAAAATAAGCATTCCCTCTTTTGAAATATTGCTAATAGATTCTTAATCTATTAGCTGATAATCTTCACGTAAAATAGTGATTATTTCTGCTTTTGGGTTATCGCTAAGTACAATTTTCTTTCCCGTTATTTTTTCTGCTATATCTGTATATGTTTTTGAGACATTCATAAGTACTTCTGTTGGTAAAGCATTATCGCGAGCTAAAGCTTCGCGTTCATCCATTCTTGATTTATTGAGCAAGATATCTGGATCAGGAAAATGTTTGAGAAGTAGCTGACGGAATCCCTCTTTTGAGTTCTCAACAACCTTACCTTTTCTATACTCTGCACCATCCCAAATGCGAGAAGAGTCAGGTGTTCCTACCTCGTCCATATAGATAAGTTTCTCATTACCTGCCTTATCTTTTACATAACCAAACTCAAACTTTGTATCTACAAATATCTGGTCAAGTTTTTCAAGTTCACTTGAGATGACATGAAAGCCCTCTGTTAAAAGTTTTTCATAGAGTGTAATATCTTCAAGTGACTTAAAGTTAAAAGCTTCATAGTTTTCTTCTATATTTTGGCGAGTGATATTTACATCATCAACCTCAGGTACACCTGGGATTCCTTTTAAGATACCTTTAGTAGATGGCGTTTGAAGAAGCTCTGGTAACTTAGAGTCTTTAGAGAGACCCTCAGCGATTTTTATACCACAAAACTCTCGCTCTCCTTTTTCATATGAACGCCACATTGAGCCTGTAATGTACTGACGACAAATTGCTTCTATCATCACAGGTTTTGCCTTTTGCACTATCCAAACAAAAGGGTGTGGAATATCAAGAATATGGCTATCAGCAAGACCTTGCTCTTTAAAGAGTCTGAACCAGTGGTTTGAGATGGCGTTAAGCGCAGCACCTTTTCCAGGAACCCCTTGCATACCACCCTCACCTTTCCAGATGCAGTCAAACGCAGAGATACGGTCACTAATAACCATGATAGCTAAGGGAGTATCTAAAGGCACATCATAGGACTTCTCTTCTATAAGACGTTTACTATCACTCTGTGTCAACCAGTAAACCGAACGAACCTTTCCACTATGGACTGGTAAATCTGTACGGATTGGGAGATCATTGTTTACTGCTAATACTTTATCTGCTAAATTCATTATTAATACCTTATCTTCATTTTAAAAATTTATTTTACCACAAAGAGATGAGTATTTCGATATAATTCGCAAAGTATTTTATATATAAGGTGTTACCTAATTGTTTGATTTAAAAAAATATACAACTGCAAATATCAAAAACGATATTCTATCTGGTTTAGTTGTTGCTGTTGCTCTTGTTCCTGAGGCTATCGCATTTAGTTTTATAGCTGAAGTGAGTCCTATTGTTGGTCTTTACACTGCGTTTATACTTGGTCTTATTACAGCACTCATCGGTGGTAAGCCGGGTATGATTTCTGGAGCGACCGGAAGTGTTGCAGTTGTACTTATAGGGCTTACTCTTGAAGTAAACGGTATGCTCAAAGCTACAGGCTTAGCTGGAGAAGAGTTGTATATGCAGCTACTCAACTATGTCTTACTTGCTACTATCATTACAGGGCTTATCCAAGTAGCGTTTGGTGTTTTCAAGCTTGGTAAGTTCATACGCCTTGTACCACAGCCTGCTTTGTATGGTTTTGTCAATGGTCTTGCTATTGTTATCGCCATGGCACAGTTTAAGTTCTTTGATGGACAAGGAAGCACAATGTACATCCTAGTCGCTATAACAATGCTCATCATGTACACACTACCAAAGATAACTACTGCTATTCCCTCTGGACTTATTGCTATTGTCGGGCTTACACTTCTTGTTTACTTCTTCAAACTAGATACTATTTTAGTTGGCGATCTTGCTGACTTAACACAGTTTTCAGGGCAACTTCCACACCTTATTATTCCTGACACTCTCTTTAGTTTAGATGCATTTATACTAGTTCTTCCTTATGCCGTTATCATGGCATTAGTGGGTCTTATAGAGTCTCTACTTACACTCTCTGTTCTTGATGAAATGAGTGGAGAGCGAGGAAGTGCAAACAAAGAGTGTATAGCCTTAGGTGCAGGAAATGTCACTTGTGGTTTTTTTGGTGGTATGGCAGGTTGTGCGATGATCGGTCAGAGTATCATTAACTTCACGTCTGGAGGACTTGGTCGCCTTTCATCATTTACAGCAGCAGTTGGACTTTTAGTCCTTGTTGTTTCGATGACAGATGTTTTAAACACTATTCCTGTAGCTGTATTGGTGGGAATTATGTTTATGGTAAGTATTGGGACATTTGAGTGGTCTAGTTTTTCACATCTCAAGCATATGCCACGTTCTGATGCCTTTGTTATGGTTGTAGTTACACTCATCACTGTTTTTGAAGATTTAGCAGTTGCTGTTATTTCTGGTGTAATCATTTCTGCACTTGTATTTGCTTGGAAACATGCTCGAACTTGGGCTAAGACACATACTGAAGATGATGGCACAAAAGTTTATGAACTTGAAGGTCCTCTCTTTTTTGCTAGTGCAACTACATTTACAGATAACTTCGACATACTAAAAGACCCTCCTAAGGTTGTTATTGATTTTAAAAATGCTAGAGTTATGGATTCCAGTGGTGTTGAAGCTATCGATGCAATTACTAAGAAGTATGAAGAAGTGGGTAAGAACCTTCTTCTCCGCCATCTTTCACCAGACTGTAAGGCTATTTTAAAACTTGCTGGACCTCACTGTTCTTATGAAGAAGATGATCCAACTTACAAAGTAGCATTTAACTACTAAAATGAAGGCAAAATATGAACTATAAATCACTACAAGCAAAAATAATCATTATTTTTTCCATTCCTATGCTTGCTCTAATTTACTTCTCATATGAATTTGCCGCTTCAAAATACCAACAATTAGAGCTAAGTAAAGCCCATTTTTTCGCTGCAAATGCTACCAACACCCTTGCAAACCTCATACATAACATACAATCAGAACGTGGACTCAGTGCTGGATACTTAGTCTCAAAAAGCTCTACAATAAAAGAAAAACTTCAAAAACAATATCTAAAGACGAATCGCTCATATGAAAACTATCTAGTATACTGCAAAGAAAGTTTAAATCAGCAAAAGCTACTCCAAAAAACTCTACCATTTAATCCACAAAAAAAGCAAAAGCATATTAGTATACATTTTAAAAAGATACAAAAAATAAGAGAAAAGGTCTTAAATCAGCAGTTAAATTTAGATACAGAGCTAGAGTATTATTCACTTATCAACAAAGAACTTATGCAAAGTATTGAACTTTATGTCAATCTCCTTAATAATCATCAATATATAAATAACTCCTTCTCTCAGCTACAAAATCTGCAGGAGATAGCAGGCCTACAAAGAGCTTATATCTTTAACAATATCTTGAAACAAAACTTTTCCAAAAGTGCCTTACTCAATGCCCAAGAGTTAGAAGCAAAACTTTCTCTCGCTAGAGAAAACTTTCTACTCCTAGCACCGAGTAAAGCTAAATCAATTTATAACTCTATAGTCAGTCAGAAAACAACAAATACACTAAACATTATGAAGCACACTTTTTTTCGATCAGAACTTCAAAAAAAAGAAGCTATGATATGGTTTAATCTCAGCTCTAGTTATATAAATCAACTATATCATACTTCTCAACTGATTCTAAAAAAATCTATAATTAATGTTAAAAGAAGCGAAGAAGAAGCAAAAAAAGCACTTTATGTTAGTGCTGCATCATGGATTTTTTCTATTTTTGCTTATATCTTTTTTCTCTTTATCATAAATAAACTACTAAATAAAGAACAAAAACTTCTTGAAAAACTTCGTATATCTTCATATATTTTTGACTCACATGAGGCTATGGTACTGACCTCTCCCAGAGGTACTATTATCCAAGTAAATAGTGCTTTTAGCATAATCACAGGTTACACAGAGAAAGAGGCCTTAGGAAAAAATGTCAATCTTTTAAAATCCTTTAAACACTCCAAAGATTTTTATAAAAACATGTGGATAAAACTTAAAGAAGAAGGAAAGTGGAGTGATGAAATTTATAATAAACGCAAAAATGGAGAGATCTATTTAGAGAGGCTCTCTATCACGGCCATAAAAAATGATAGCGGTACTATCGTTAACTATATTGCTCATTTTTTAGATATAAGTGACCTTAAAAAAGCTCAAGAGATAGCAGAACATCAAGCAGACCATGACTTTTTAACTGGTCTTTTTAATAGAAAAGCACTAATGAAAAGACTTCATGAAGAGTATTCAAAAGCACAACGCCATAAATTTACACATGCTTTTCTTTTTATGGATCTTGATCACTTTAAGGCAGTAAATGATACATATGGACATTCAGTAGGTGATAAACTCTTGATTGAGGTAACAAGCAGGGTCCAATCTTTACTCCGAGAAGAAGATGTATTCTCTCGTATTAGTGGAGATGAGTTTACTATTATCATGTTCAACCTTGACCACGAACGGCCAACTGCAGCACTACAAGTAAAAGAAAAATGCAATACGATCATTGAAAATCTTTCTAAAAAGTTTCTCATAGATGACAATAGTATAAATATCAGTGCAAGCATAGGGATAAAAATATTTCCAAATCAAGAAGAGTCTATCGAAGATGTAATATCTCATGCAGATACAGCGATGTATCAAGCTAAAGCAAATGGTAAAAATAGATATACATTTTTTGACAAAAATATTGAATCAAAAATCAAACAGCTAGCCCTTTTAGAAGAGGAGTTACTCAACGCGATACACAATAAAGAGTTTTTATTTTACCTACAACCTAAAATAGATATTCAGAAAAATACAATTTGTGGTGCAGAAGCACTTGTTAGATGGCAACACCCCTCACGTGGGCTACTCTTCCCTAGCGACTTTTTAGAAGTTGCTTCAAAAATAGGACTTATCCCAAGTTTGACAAAACTAGCACTCCAAAGTGTCTGCAAGTTTTTACAACAGCATAAGAAGTGGTATGGTATTGTTTCAATCAATATCCATGCCAATGAACTTTTAAGTCCTGATTTCGAATCATCTGTCTTAGGAATCATTCACTCTTACCATGTGAATCCAGAACAGATAGAGCTTGAAATACTTGAAGATGATCTTATCGAAGATATTGATAAAGCTATTGAGAAGATTAGTTCACTTCGTGAACACGGTATTAAACTTTCAATTGATGACTTTGGAACAGGATACTCCTCTATTACTTATCTCAAACGGCTACCAGTCAATCATCTCAAAATCGATCGTAGTTTTGCACAGAATCTTCATGATACTTCAAATAAAAAGCTTATGAAGATGATGATAAATATGGCCAAGGCCTTTAATCTTAAAACAGTTGTTGAGGGTGTTGAAAATGCTGAGCATCTTGAGTATATTAGTGCTTGTGGAGCAGATATCTATCAAGGATTCTATTGCTCACCTGCAGTAGAACAAGAGAAGTTTATTGCCTTACTAGATTTGCCTTAGGTTCCCCTAGATAATAGCCTTGGGAGTAATCGATTCCATAAAATTTCACCATTTCTAAGACCTCTTTTGAGTGTACATACTCAGCGATAATTTTAATACCACTTTTTCTACAGATATGGACTATTCCTTCGACAATAATTTGACTTTTTACATCTGTATCTAAATTTTTAATAAAAACTCCATCAATTTTTAAATAATCAGGATTTATCTCCATTAAACGCGACATATTTGAGCTCTCTGCTCCAAAGTCATCTATTGCTATTTTAAAACCCTTCTCTCGAAGAGAATTAAGTTGTGCAAGTGTTGTACCAATATCTAAGCTTGTAATATTTTCAAGCATTTCTAATATAACCTGTTCAGGTCTTATATCAAACTTGTCTAACTTTTGCAGTAAAAAAAGCTCTAGATAATTTAGCATCAGATCTTCTACTGTGATATTTATTGAAAATTCATACTCTGTTCCACTGAAGTCTTTAAAGCTTTGAGTAATAAGTGACTTTGTTACAAAGGAGAGATTTCCTGTAACCCGAGCTGCATCCATAAACATATAAGGAGAAATAATTTCATTAGCATCTTTTATACGAGCAAGGCACTCATACTTTACAATTTTATCTGTAAGATTATCAATAATAGGCTGATAATAAGGTACAATTTTTTCATCATCTACAGCTTCTTTTATACGTAAAATCCAGTAGATATTTTTTTCTTCTTGAAGATGGAACTTAGAGAGAGAATCAAAAATTTTATAGCTATGACGTTGCAGTTCTCGAAGTTCACGGACAGCACTTTCAGCTTGTGTGATATTTATCAAACCTTTATCTACTGAAATTCCTATACTAAATGAGATATGAAATTTTATCTCTTCTTCTACATATATATCTGTTTGTGAAAAGAAAGAGAGTAAAGACTCTGCAATGTTAATAAGTGTGTTTCTATCAAGTTTTCTCTCATCAATAAGCACAAAGCTTGCTGATCCAAACTGGTAAAGTATAGCAGATGTCGGTTTAGATATTTTTAGATATTTTGCCACTTGAGAGAGAATTTCATCTCCTACTTCATAGCCATATGCAAGATTTATATTTGAAAAATTATCTAAATTAAGTAAAAAGTAATTGACTCTTTCATTATTCTTAAGTTTTTGAATAAGATCTAATTTATCATGAATATCCACTGAATCATCCTACTTCAAATATATAAATTTTTGTGGAACTATAGATTTATACTTAGGCATACTCTCACCAATATTTGCATCAATATAAGTAGGATCTGCTATTAGATAACGTTTAGTTCCTGAGTAAACACTATCACCTAGCATAGGTATGTTAAGTCCTATTGCCATATGATCTTTATATTTTACTCCAACTGCACTTATATGAAACAGTTTTTTTACAAGAAATGCGAAAAGCGTCGCACGATCTTCACAATCAGATTTATTATAGTAGAGTGTTTCATAGGCGAACATCACCTTTTCATGCCCAAATTGCTCTTGATCGCTTTCATAAATAAAAGCTTTTTGTACAAAGTTAAGTACAAAGTTTATAGCTTCACTTGCTTTTTTTCCATCGAGGTATTTTTTCATGCCTTCTGCTATTTCATTATATGTTCGTGGACTAAATGGTGCATTAAAATAGGTTTCATAATCTGCTTGAGGATAGGTAGCTAAAAAATCTATAAGATTTTTATCATAAGTATAAGAGATTGGATATTCTACCCCAAACTGATGAAAGCTCACTGTTTTTGAGTGAATATCTTCTTGAAAATTTGGAAGTGTTTTAAGTGAAAGCTCAAGTGCTTTATGAGCTCCAGGGTACTTCTGTTTATAAGTATAAACTCGTGGCTGTTTCCCCATAGTATAACTACTAAGCAGATAGTATTTTTTTTCTGCAAAACTGTATCTACTCGTTGCATAGATTATTTTTTTACTCCAATGAAGTAAAACAACATGCTTTTCACTCAGTCCTACTTTTACATCATAACCCAATTTATTTAGTATAAACCAAGTATAGAGTCTCTGTTCATCTTTCCTCCTATAGAGTACTTCTGATATCTGCTTGACTAGTAAGTACTCTGCCCAGCTATTTAATGCTAGTTTACTTGTGATTTTTTTTATATCATGAAGTGAATTTTCATACTTTGAGTGTACAAGTACATTAAAAAAGCTAACTATACCATTTTGATTCTGCGGATAAAACTGTGCACTTTTTATATTTAAGTCAACATTTAAAGATATTTTCTGTCCAAAGTATAGGAGATGAAGATTTTGATTCTTCTGATCAAGAGAGAAATTTTCTTTTTTACTCTCTATTTTAGGGAGCAAGATATTTATCAGTGGGCCAACATTTCCAATCTTTCTTGGGGCTATTTTTTGTGTACTTTTTGGTTTAGGTTTTTCATAAAAGTTTTGAGTTTTTTTGGCTGTATATTCCTGCCATGAGGAGTGTAAATAGGTATTAAATTCTTTATCTTGTACATCTTTATAGTGTGTAAAAGAACTACTCTGTGTATGCTTAAAGTCTTCAAAGCTTTTAGCGAAAAGTGTAGCATCTACTAAAAAGAAAAGTAGGCTAAAAAGGCCAAACAGCTTCAATAAGTTTTGTTCCCCATCCTTGTTTTGTTGCACGATCTACATCCCCTTCTGTTTTATACAAAATTTTCGCATCACTCATCTGTGCTGAGTTTATCTTATTATTTTGATCAATATCATAGGGGCTAATAACACCACTAATCTGAATAATTTGCTTTTGATCATCAATAAGTATCTCACGTCTACCCGAAATAAAATAATTTCCATTTTTCAAAATCTTTACAACACGAGCAGAAACTGTAGTCGTAAAACTTGCATCTTTTGTTGCGGAACCTTTGCCTTTGTAATTACTTGTAGAATTAGACTGAAATCCAATATCTGTGAAACCATTAGCCTTGGCAGTCGCACCCCGTATACCACCATTTGCACCACCTATATTGCTAAATACACCACCACCAAGAGCTATTGCATCAGATTCGGACAACTGTTTTGCTCCAGTATTTGAGCTTTTTGCAGTCTCAGAGATCACTACAGTCACAATGTCATTAACATTCATAGCCTTATGATCAGAAAAAAGTGGATTTTCACCCTGACCAAAGATACTTCCAGTAGAAGCAAAGTCCTGCTTCTTTTCACGAGAAGGCATCTGTTCCACATATGCAGGCGGTGCAAAATTGATTTCAGGATCTGTTAACCCTGCAGTACAGCCATTAAAAGAAAGTATAGCTAAATATAACATAAAAGAAGTAAGTATAGTTTTTTTCATACTTATTTCTAGCAATTTTAGTTCCATAAATTCTTCACTAATTTGTAAAGGCTAATGTAACTTTATTTGCAGTAAAGAACCAAACCATCACACCTAAAACAACTACTATTCGAGAGTATTTATCTTGTACAGGTGCTGGTCTAAACTTCTCTAGCTTCTGTGAAAAATGCCCCACAATATCTATAAATGCTATCCATGCTTGTCCCCCTGCTGAAGAAACAAAAAGCATAAAAGCTATCAATTTCACCATCTCATAAACACTATCCATATCCTACTCCTTACCAGTCATCAAGAACGAAACCTTTTGGCTCTTCCTCGACCTCTTTTATCTCTATCTCTTCATTTATCTCAGGCTCTTGCACTTTTGTTACTTTAGGCTTACTCATCTGCTCTTCAAACTTCAACTCTAAACCTTTACTTGTCATGACAAAGCCATTCACATGGAGTTTTCCATCATGTATAAGCTTGTGATGCTCTTTACAAAGTGGTATAAGATTGTGCTTATTATCTTTGTGAAAATGCCCTATATAACCTGCTTCATCTGCTAAACTGCGTTGAGAAATATGGTGTACATCCTCAGCCATAGCACCACAGATGATACACTTCGTAACATAAAGCTCTTTATTATATTTACTCGTTTTTTTCTTCACTAAAAGCTCTAGCTCATCAAAGTCATTTGATAAACGCTTACGGATGGCATTTGCTTCTTCTAAAAACTCACTATCCATATGTAAAGACTTTGCAAACTCCAGCCCATAGATACTGCTTCCACTTCCCGCTTGAAGGACACGGTTAAAGAGTAGAGTATCTTTGTCTTCATCATACTCTACACTTAGATGCAGATCTACAACATTATCAAGTCTGGTAATTTCTTGCATCGTTGAGAGTTGATGTAGATGTGTAGCAAAAAGAAAAAGACAGCGAGTATTTGATAGTTTTTTGATAGCTGAAGCGACTATGGCAACACCCGAGAGCGTCTCAGTTCCATGACTTATCTCATCCCCTAAAACAAGAGAACGAGTGGTAGCACGATTAAATATATTTTTAAGCTCAAGCATCTCCACTGCAAAGGTAGAAAGGCCTTTAGCAAGGTTATCCTTAGAGACTATACGAGTAAAAAGCGAGTCAAATATACTAAATTTCATCACAGCAGCACTTACAAAAAATCCCGACTGAGCCATAAGAGTCGCAATCCCTATACTCTTCATGAGAGAAGATTTACCACTGGAGTTTATCCCGTAAAGTAATACTCCATTTATATCATGTCCATCGTGTACACCCACTTCTAGCATCACAGTCTTAGGATGAGGCAAATCCATATACTCACGGTTTCCCATGACAATATCATTTGGCACATAAAGCCCACCGCGTTCTTGTATCTCTATAAGAGGATGGCGAAGTTGCATAATCTGCATAAAGTTCTCATCCTTTTTTGCTTCTACTATCATAGGACGAGAGTGCTTGTAAGTTTGTGCTACTTTTGAGGAGCTAACCCCTACATCAAGGTCAGAAACGTAGGCAATAACCCTGTCAAAAAGAAGGGAGTATCTGCGTTCATATAATGCTTGTAGGTTGATGTATTTCTCTTTAACAAGAGTTACTATCTTCCGGCGGTTTTTCATAATCTTATCAGAGAGTTCATCAGTAAACGCAGAGGTAATTTTGACAGAATTAGTCAGTTTTTTTACACTATACTGTAAAAAGAATTCCTCTTTTTTAAACTTACTCTCTATGAGTGAATAGCGGTTTTTAGAAAGAGAAATATAATAGCCCTCTTTTTCTAAAAGCCCAAGAGTAACAAGTCGGTTAGAACTTCCCGCGTTTACAGAAGCGAGAAGCTCTTCTATGCGTTTCATAATGTCCTTAAACGCCACCAACATCACACTATTTTCTTTAACTAAAGTATCTATAGACTCATCCACACCGCTCATTAAAAAGTTCTCATCGACTGTGTTGTTGGTAAAACGGCGAGAGACATCAAGGTCTATACTTTTCGAGATATCGCGAAGAAACTCTTCTACTTCACTTTCATGGAAAGGAGTTTTTTGAATCTTATGCTTTTTTACATAGAGCATCAGCTCTTTAACAGCGAGCATAGAGTCATAAACATGATTCATCTCAAAAGGATGCAGTCTACCTAAGTTAAGTCGACGAGAGAGTCGTTCAAGGTCATAAATGCCACGCATCATCTCATCAAGATAGCGAACATGAGATGATACTCTCTCTATAAGGTTGTAGCGGCGGTTAAGTTCTACTTCTTCCATTATAGGATTGAGTAAGCGCTCTTTGAGCAGACGCCGACCGATAGCAGTAGCACTACGGTCAAGCATCTTAAGGAGGGTAAACTCCCTTCTATCTTTAGAGATAATTCCCATCTGCTCGAGAGCATTATTACCAAGATACATAAAACGACGATTGTCGATTAAACGCGGCATAGACATCTTCTGTACTATATGGTAATCATGTTCTATGACAAAGTGAATAAGTATCGATAAAGACTCCGTTATCATAGGAGAGCGTTCTAGGTCTAAGTGTTCTATAGGAGAGAGAAGTGAGTGTATCTGATACACTTCTCCAAAGAGTCTGTTTTGAAACTCTATCTTTGGTCTTTGATTGTTCACTGCATAGTGGTAATGCTCAGGAATTTCTAAGTACTGCATCACATGGCGTTGCTCATCTATGCCATCTAAAAAAGTAACGACTATTTCACTAGTTCTGTAGACATTTAAAAGATTAAAAACTTCATCAAGTGCATACGAAGGATCTTCACTTGTTGAGTGTGTCTCATACATCCAAGTTTTTCCAGTTGTCACATCTATAGCAGAGTAGCCCACACTATAAATCCCACGGTACTTATCTATGACAAGTGAAACTATATAGTTATCATCATTATCTACGATGTGCTCAAAGTTTGTTCCAGGAGAGACTATTTGAGCGATATAACGGCTTATTTTTGGAGGATTACCTTTTTGCTTTACAACAATGATCGTGTACTTCTGCTCCCCAATAATTCGGTTTAAGTAGCGTTCAAAGGAGACAGCAGGAACACCAGCAAGGAGTGGGTTTCTATCTGAGTTTTCTATAATATTTTTATTTTTCTTTGTAAGCTGGATATTAAGCAGTTCGGCTATTTCTTTAGCCTTCCCTATCTGTTCCTCATCATTGTTGACTTCATAAACCTCATAAAAAGTACCTATCTCAATAAAAACAACAGTATCATTTCCATACTTCTCTTCAAAGTGGCGTTGCAGATCAAAATAGATTTGTGTGAGAAGCCGCTCTTTATTATTAAGGATATTACTTACATCGGAGATTTTCATAAACTAGCCTCTTGCCTCTTTTATAGCTGCATAAGCTTCATTAAGTCTTTTAGTCTTCGCCTCTGAAAACTCAAGCATATCTTTTGGAAGCCCCTTACTAACAAGAGAATCATAGTGGTGTTCTTTCATCAAACGGCGATAGTTTTTCTTCACAAGAGAAAAATCATCACTTTCTTTACACTCAAGCTCAGCATAATACTCAGCCATCTTATTTATAGGTGCTTGGCGTGTATACGAGTTATCACCACCCTGCCCAAAACTTGAGTAATTGCTATAAGAGTAGCTATAGCTTCCTCCATTTTTACGAGCATTTTCAAAGTTTTTAAAAGCCTGTGCATACATAACTTTCAAACCAAGAAGCAAAAAGAAATTAAAAGGGAAAAAGAGAATACGAGGTGCAAAGATAAGAAGAAGTATACCTATAATGACACTTCCAAAGACAAATCCTAGCCATGTAATCTCTAGAAATATTCCTAATGCTATTAATGCAAAACCAATTATTTTTTTCATAAATTTCCTTATATTGAAAGCGAATTATAGCTAAAGAAAACAACCATTTAGACTATTTTTTTTAATAATATTAGAATATTAAATTTTATGGGAATAATGTGAATTTAAGAGTGATAATTGAACTATTTAAGGTGGAGCGGGTGAAGGGATTCGAACCCTCGACAGCCTGCTTGGAAGGCAGGAACTCTAGCCACTGAGTTACACCCGCATAGGTGTTTAAAAGATGGTGCCGACACGAGGATTTGAACCCCGGGCCTGCTGATTACAAATCAGCTGCTCTAGCCAACTGAGCTATGTCGGCAAAGAAGACTAAAAAGCCGTGTTACTTATTTTCGATTTAGTTGTGCATAAAAATATGTCGAAGCATACGTCAAGTATGTGAGATAGATTTTGATGTGCAAATAAACAAAAAGAAGTGGCGCGGTGGAAGGGACTCGAACCCTCGACACCCTGCGTGACAGGCAGGTACTCTAACCAGCTGAGCTACCACCGCGCATAAATATTGTAAATGGTGGGCACTACTGGACTCGAACCAGTGACATCTACCTTGTAAGGGTAGCGCTCTACCAACTGAGCTAAGCGCCCAACTTAATGGGAAAATAAAACACCAAATAAAAATGGCGACCCCTAAAGGATTTGAACCTCTGTTCCTACCATGAAGTGATAGTGTCCTTGGCCACTAGACGAAAGGGTCACTGTACTTTCAAAAACGAAAGGTTTGTTAACAATATGGCGCGGTGGAAGGGACTCGAACCCTCGACACCCTGCGTGACAGGCAGGTACTCTAACCAGCTGAGCTACCACCGCATATGTGTTTGTTTTAAATGGTGGGCACTACTGGACTCGAACCAGTGACATCTACCTTGTAAGGGTAGCGCTCTACCAACTGAGCTAAGCGCCCATTTAAAATTGTAAATTGGTGTCCTGTGATGGATTCGAACCATCGGCCACATCATTAAAAGTGACGTGCTCTACCAGCTGAGCTAACAAGACGTTTGCCTCTTATTGTTAAGAGGTCGAAATTATAGACAAATCGTTTTGATATGTCAAGCTAAAAAGCAACAAATTTAGAAAAAAGTCTCTTTTTCAATTAAAAGCAACATTTTTATAGCATAAAGTGCACTCTGTTCTTGCACGTAATTACGATCACCACTAAACTTTAAATGTATCTCTTCATGCTTATCTTTAGTTCGTACACCTATATAAACAGTTCCCACTGGTTTTTCCTCTGTACCACCACCATTTCCAGCTATACCACTTACAGAGAGTGTATAGTCTGCTTGACTTACATTCATAGCACCTTCACTCATTTGAGCTACAACTTCACGACTTACAGCACCATTTTCTACTACTATCTCATGTGAGATACCTAACCAGTTTTCTTTTAAATCATTTGAATAAGTAACTAAAGAGCCATCTAGTATCTTTGAAGCACCATTTATCTTTGTAAACTTATAAGCGAGAAGTCCACCGGTACAACTTTCTGCAAAACTCACTTTTTTCCCCTGCTTTGCAAGTTTTTCTATTATATAAGAAATAATAGCATCAGAATTTATAAGTTTTTTTGGAAGTAGTTTTTTTGCACTATGAATAAACTTACTTATCTCGCCATAGCGTTTAGAAGATATATCTATACGCATCCATCCTTCAATAAGTGTTGTCACTTCGAAAGTAACTTCATACATTTGAGCGATAGGTAAAAGTATATTGAGCAATGTCTCTTTCTCTTCTTCAAATATATGTACAGTCGCTTGTGTCTTTAACGAGCAGAGCAGAAGAACTGGCATCTCTTCGCCTACATCTATTTGGAGAACATTCACTACGGCACTTTTATGTTCAAGTAGGTAGGAACGTTTTTCAAAGAGAGAAGCCTTTTGTGGTACTAACATTCCATCGCGAACAATTTGACTATCACTCGTTGCAGTAGAGATAAGCTTTCCTATAGTAGAAAAGTTCTTTTTACTTGTAATAATTATAAACCTATTTTCAGAGTTTAGCTGCTCTTCTAAGTAAAGAAAAAGAGAATTATCACTACTCTTATAGTAAGTTATTGAGTCCACGAAACCAGTTTCATTCTCAATCTTTCGTAAAATATACTCTTTTAAAGAGCGGTTATACACAAACTTATTTCCAATAAATATTACATGTGATTTCATCTTATTTTCGACCTTTTTGAGATACTTTTGTTAGTGCATTATAACACTTTTATGAGTATTTTAATATATTAAGGATATAATCCAAAAAAAATCATACACTTTTGAGGTACTTATGGACTACAAAGACACACTACTTTTACCAACTACTAGCTTTACTATGCGCGGTAACCTAATCAACAACGAACCAAAAAAATATGCTCAGTGGGATGCTGAAAAAGTTTACGAGAAAATGAAAGCAAATCGTAAAGATGCACCTAAATTTACACTTCATGATGGACCTCCTTATGCAAATGGTCATATTCACATCGGTCATGCACTGAACAAAGTCCTCAAAGACATTATTATCAAGCATAACTACTTTAACGGTATGTCTGTGCGTTTTACTCCAGGTTGGGACTGTCATGGTCTTCCGATAGAGCAACAAGTTGAGAAAAAACTTGGTGGTAAAAAGAAGAAAGAACTTCTTGAAACTGCTGAAATTCGTAAGCTTTGTCGTGAACATGCTGCGAAGTTTGTAGATATCCAAAGAGATGAGTTTAAGACTCTTGGTATCATCGCTGACTGGGAAAAACCTTATGTTACTATGGACTACAAGTTTGAAGCAAATATCTACCGTACACTTTGTGGTGTAGCGAAAAAAGGTCTTCTTATCGAGCGTTCTAAGCCTGTTTTTTGGTCTTGGGCAGAGCGAACGGCGTTAGCTGAAGCTGAAGTAGAGTACGAGGACAAAGAGTCTCACTCTATCTTCATCGCGTTTGAGTTAGATGATGATGCAAAAGCTAAGTTAAACATCACAGGTAAAGCAGCTCCAGTTATCTGGACTACTACTCCTTGGACTATTCCAGCGAACACTGGTATCTCTATGAACCCTGAAGAAGAGTATGTTCTTACTGACACTGGTTACATCGTAGCCAAAGAGCTTTTAAACTCTCTTGTAGAAGATGAAGTTCTTAGTGGAAAAGTTGTTCAAACATTTAAAGCGACTGAGTTTGAAAACCTAAAAGCTATCAACCCTCTCAACAAACGTGAATCTCGCATCATTCTAGGTGAGCATGTTCTTATGGATAGTGGTACAGGTTGTGTACATACTGCTCCTGGACATGGTGAAGATGACTACCGTGTTGGACTTCTTTATGACTTAGAAGTTGTTATGCCTGTTGATGAGACTGGTTGTTTTGATAACACTATCGTTCGTGATAACCTTATTCCAAACGCAGAGGACTTTTTAGGTCGCCATATTTTCAAGTCAAATGATGACATCATTGAGCTTATGGGTGATGCAGTTCTTAAAGTATCTAAGTTTACTCACTCTTACCCACACTGCTGGCGTTCACATACTCCACTTATCTTCCGTGCAACTAGACAGTGGTTTATCTCTGTAGATGGTACACCTGAAGGTCAAAATGAAACACTTAGAGAGAATGCTC
>WFNM01000068.1 GCA_015488615.1 Sulfurimonas sp. | reverse complement strand
CACTCTCTAGCTCACATTTATAATAACCTAATCGCTCACGTTTGTTTGTTAGCTCAAAGGATATAGGCAAGATAGCACTCATCTTTTTCTCATCACAACTCTCGCCTAAGTAGATAAGCCCAGCACACTCAGCATAGACTTTTTTTGTTTTTGCATGGTTTATGAGAGAGTCTCTAAAGTTCTTTGAGTTAGCAACTCGCTCGTAGGCTTCTTCTGTCTCTACATAGCCCCCAGGGATGATGACTATATCGGCATCTTTAGGGATAAGTTCATCCTTTGTAGAGTCGATAATCACTACTTTTTTATAGAGTTCTTTAAGATACTCTAGGTTATCATGATAGACAAAAGAGAAGTTTTTATCTCTCACTAAAACACAAGTCTCCTCTTTTTTCACGACCTCAGCAAAAGGATATTCACTAACACTCACATCTTCTATCTCCATAACAGACTCTAACGTTTGTAGGTCGATATGCTCAAGCACATCTTCACTCACTTGACTCATTGCCTCACCATCCAACTCTTTTAAGTCAAGCCCTAGATGTGTACTACTCAAACTCTTTAAGCCCTTTTGTATCCAGCCACAAACGCGAACACCCTCTACCTCTTTCTCCAGATGTTTTTTCACCAGTTCATAGTGCATCTGCGATGAAACTCTGTTCAGCACTACAGCTTTTATGGTGTTATCTGAGCGAAACTCTTTCATACCCTTAAGAACTGCTGCTACTGTTATGTAACTTCCTCCAGCATCAAGAATAAGCAGAGATGGTAGCTGAAGAGTTCGTGCCACATCATAAGCACTCGCCCCCTTATCCATCCCATCATAAAAACCCATCACACCCTCAAGGATGGCGACATCTTTGTCCATATAGTTTGCAAACATCCACTTTAACTGCTCTTCATTCATCATATAGCCATCAAGATTGATGGAGGGAGTCTGGGCAATCTTCTCATGAAATTGCGGGTCTATGAAGTCTGGTCCACACTTAAAGGGTCGTACTTTTGTTTTGTAGTGGTGAAGAAGTGCCATAGTAAGAAGTGTTTTTCCTTGGTTGGATGCTATGGCTGAGATAACTAATGCTTTTTTCAATTTTTTTGCCTATAATTTGGTATTAATTTTAAAATATGGATAACTTATGAAACGATACAGACATTATAACAAAGAGACAGCAATAATCCTCTCCTGCTTTGGCTCAGTCATAGAGCAAGAAAAATACCTAGCATTTGAAAAATTCATTCAAGAGAGCTTTTCTGACACCCCAGTCTTTACTGCGTTTAGTTCAAAAATGGTCATCAAAGAACTTGCAAAAAAAGGCGAAATTTACAAAAACCTCCCACAAGTTATGGCAGATGTCGATATGGCAGGCTTCAAACGCTACATCATTGTCAGTGTCAATATCTTTCCAACAGATGAGCATGAGGTGCTTACTCGTATGGTCAAAGGCTTCCGTGAGTTCTCTTTAGCCAACATTCGTTACTCTATGCCACTTCTGCATAAAACAAAAGAGACATCCAACTACCTCAACTTTCTTGATGCAAAAATCCGTGAGGAAAATAGTAACATCATCAACCTCTACATTATCCACGGCGTTCCCGTGCTTAATCTCGGAGGCTTAGAAGCTGTAAACTACACAGCGAACTTTTTAAAGATGATAAATGAGAAAAACCTTGCTTGCTCTCTTGAGGGAGAGTTTCCATTTTTTGCTATAAAAGATGCCATCAAACGCGACATCCTCAAACTCACAGGTGGCGATAAAAGTGCAAAGGTACAGATAGTGCCGATGCTTTTAGTCAGTGGTAACCATTATGACAAAGATATGCAAGAGATTTGCCAAGAGGTTGGTGAGTATTGTGATGCTAGCATAGTGAACTCATTTACACAAGATGAAAAGTTTAATTTGATAGAACAAGAAGAAGTAAGAGAGATTTTTAGAGAAAATATTTCTATAGAATTAAAGAAGTTAGGGCTTTAAAGCCACTAACTTTTATTTACTAAGCCTTACAAAGCTTCTTATCAAACAAAATCATACACTCGTTAGTTTTGTTATAAGCTTTTACAGCTGTTAAAACTGCTAAATCCACTAATGGCTCGATGATAACTACTGCCATATATGCTGAACCAAAACTCAAGATATTCTCTATATTTTCAGCACCAAATCCTTGTCCATAAACTGCCCAAAAAGCAACCCATGAAACAATAGCACCTTCCCATACGATACTCATTGCTAACATCTGTTTATAAGAGATATCTTTATATGCTGTTCCTGCTGGGATAATTTTCTTCACTGCCGCGTTTAAGATGAACATACTCGCTAAAAGTGTTGTTACATTGATACCATACTGAGGTAAATCAAACTGGGCGAAGAAGAGTCCTTGAATGAGTAGACCCATCGCAAGTCCTATCGCTGCTGGAGCTAAACCCATCACTAAAAATATAGTCGTCCCTAAAATAAGATGCACTTCACTCACCCCAATAGGATAGTGAGGCAATACCTCAAAACATGAAAATACAATAATAGTAGCTATAATACTCTTCATAATCAGTGAAAATGCACCATACTCTTTAACATTATCCCATGCTACTTTAGCCGTCGCACCAATAACGGCTGTACCTGTTCCATAACTTAGGAGCATTTTTGCTCCATCTACTACACCTGCTTCAATATGCATATATTTCCTTTAGTAAGTGAATAAAAACCCGTTACTCTACTTAGATTTTTTACTTTAAAAGATCTGACTTAGTATACTTCATGAAGTATAGTTCACAGTTCCGGGAGAGCTCAGGATTTTCACCATGATTCTATTAAAGTTCTAAACTAATTATAGCATAAACATTCTCTGCTATAATTCTTAAAAACGTTAAGAGAGCTTCTGCATATGTACCTAAAGGTTTTGGGGAAACTTTCCCTCCTCACTCCTCTTTCTAAATCCTAACATAATCACTAAAAGATAATAATATATTAAGCATTTATTGATTACAATAACAATTATCATTTATAAAATAGAGGAATTCATGTATAACAAATCAAAAATATTAAGTATCTCATTTTTATTACTTCTCACTTCACAGCTTTTAGCAGATGAGGCGAAAGAGAGTAAAACAAAAGATCGGCTACACTCACCAAGAGAAGTGATAGATAGTGTTGCCAAGATTGGGCAAAAAGAAGTTTCCGTTGTAAGCAACTTGAAGCATATGTTTAGTGATGCTAAAATTACTGGACAGCTCAAAACCATGTATGGAAATTATAACTATAAAAAAGAGAGTATTCTCAACACTTATGCTACAGCTATAGGAGGAATCATCAAGTATGAACTTGCATCGCTCAATGGCTTGAATGCAGCAGCAGCAGTCTATACCTCTCATAACGTTAACTTTGCGACAGGTAAAGATACTCACCAAAATCCAGAACTCTCTTCAGACAAAGGGTATTACACTGAGATGGATGAAGCCTACCTGAACTATAAGTATAATGAGTTTAACTTCCGTGCAGGGAGACAGACTCTCGACACTCCTCTTGCCGATAGTGATGATATTCGTATGATTCAAAACACTTTTGAGGCTTATATCGCTACTTATAATCTCAATGGGTTTGAATTTATAGCAGGAAATATCCAAAACTGGCAAGGTTTTGATGCAGGACTTGAAAATCCATGGAGTAAAACAGGCAAAGATGGAACAAATCTAGCCGGTATTAAGTATAGTGATACACTTGAGTTGAGTGCATGGTACTATAATATCACAGGTAAGACCAATGCTTTTTACATAGATGGAGGAGTAGAGTACCCATTTACAAAAGATATAACACTTCATGCAATGGCACAATACCTCAATGAGAGTGAGCTAGATAACAGCAGTGTTCAAAGTAGTATTTATGGTGCTATGCTAGAGATTGTTGTTCACAGTCTTAGTTTCAATATTAGCTACGACAAAGCCCTACAGAAAATGGGCAAAGAGAGTTTTAGTGGTTTTGGTGGTGGTACACTCTTCACCAGTATGGACACTATGATACTTGATAATATCGCTCAAAATTCAAATGCACAAGCGATAGTGGGTGGGTTTACTTATGACTACAAAGAGTTTGGATTTCTCTATGCTTATGGTGATTTTTCAAATGATACAGAGCATATAACAGAGCAGGATATAGGTGCACAATACAATGTAAATGATGAGTTTCTAGTCGCAGGGATATATGTGATAGAAAACGACATCAAACATAAACAAAATACAGACTACAACTGGAATAGATTTCAGTTATTAGCAAATTATGATTTTTAAAGGATATACTATAATATCAAGAAAAAAAGTGCTAGATGCAATATAAATATAAACAGCTAGATATACAAACTTACATAAGTTCTCTCTATTGTGATGGATTAAGAAAATCTCTCTGTTTTGATGAAAATATTATCAAAGAAAATATATCTACAATAGGTCTATTTAAATTTAAAGGTTATGTAAAAGCCTTTAGAGACAATCTATCAAACTACTCTATTGATGATATTTTATTTCTATATGACTTCGACAGAGATCTCTCCTCAAATACATTTAAACTAACTTCCTCCATTGAGATAAAAATTAAAACTTGTCTTATCGAGAGTGTTTATGAACTTACAAATAATCCTTTTTGCTATTTACTAAAAGAAAACTATCAACACAGTTTTAAACTATCAAACGATTCATTATACGACTGGGAAGTAAGAGAAAATAGAAGTAAAAAAGAGCTTTATCTTCACTATAGAGATTATTATCTTAATAAATACAACTATGATGAGAATTATCAAGAGTATTTAAAAGGTAAAGAACTTATTTTTTTAGATGAAAAGAGAGATATTAATTATCCACCATTTCACTACTTTATAGAGAGTGCTACTCTTGGAACTCTTATACATATTCTTTCACACTTAGAGATAGAGAAAAGCAATGTATTAAAACTCGTAGGTAGGAAGTTTGGTGTTTTAAAGCCTGAAGTCTTCATCAGCTATCTTCTTCGAGTTAAAGAACTTAGAAATAGATGTGCTCATAATGGTAGAATATTTAATAGAAACTATAGAAGTGTAAAAGCGATAGGTAAATATAAGAGTATTAGAAAAGGTCTTTATGACCATCGACTGCTTGATGTTTACTATACTCTATACTTTTTATTAGCAGATGAGAGTGAACTTCAAAATAGTAATGATTTAGAAAACAGATTTATAATAGAAAACTTTAAAAGTGAAAATCAAAAGATGAAAGAGTTCGTTTTGAACTGTATGAGAAAAAGGTAAGTGTGCATGCAGGGACTCACCGTAAGTAGCATAATTATATTATGTATTACACATTTTGTCAAGTCAATTGACTTGTATTTCGATAATAGAGCTATAAAATAGATGGGGATTAAGAGAAATATAACACTTCAAGAAGCACAAGCACTCTTTCCTTTGTTTACCTTTGAAAATCTACAACCAACTCACAATGGTGCAATAGATACAACATATCTCCTTTATAACTATATTCTCAAGTACTACGAACGGAATCTTAATGAGAAGATAGAAGATGATGCTCTTCGACTCCAACTCCTACATGCATCAGCTCTTCCAGTCTCCACACTTTTAGCATCTAAGAAAGGGTGGTATCTTTATACACGATTAGAGGGTAAGTCTCCCACAACTATCAGCTACTACCACATCCAAGCACTTGCTCGTTTTATGGCAAAACTTCACAGTCAAAAGCTTCCTGCTCAAGATGAGTTTATAGAACGCTACCAAGTAGAAAAAAAGCTTCTTGTACTCAAAAAAGAGTCTTATTTTTACTATAAAATATTATCGCCACTTAAAGATTTTCAAGAGAGTCTCGATGGCTTTATTCATGGAGATATATTTAAAGATAACACTGTTTTTAATGGAGAGCAGATAGCTGTTTTTGACTTTATAGATGGGGGTTTAGGCTCGTTCGCGTTTGATATAGCAGTCGCCCTACTCTCTTTTAATCCTAAAAATAAATCTTCTCACAACAGACTCTTTTTATCGACCTACAACCAACATGCCCCAAAGAAGATAGCACTAAAAACTCTTCATGAATATAGAAAAATCGCCTCTCTTTTTTATGCT
>WFNM01000067.1 GCA_015488615.1 Sulfurimonas sp. | reverse complement strand
CATTTTCATCTACAAAACGACTCCAATCAATTCCAAAATTATCTATTTTCGGTTTTTGTACTGTAAATTTACTCGGTATCATTTCACCTGAAGCAGTTTTTAGCCCAACATCCCAATCTTTTGTTTGATTACCAAATATTTTACCACTCTCAATACCGTATCCCATAGCTTTAGGATTAGAATGACAACTTTCACAGCTTCGTGCTTCTTTTTGCACAGTATGAGAGTGTACCGCTGCCATCACAACACCCGGTAACTTTTTCTTAGAGTCAGGATGTTTATAATCTGGCATCATATTCACATGATTCTGTTGCACAGCTTTACCATCTTTACCAATCACCGTGATAACTACCTGACACCCTGGCATTGCAGGAGAGATTCGTCCCTCTCCATTTTGAACAAGTGGAGGGTCCTCCCATCGTAAGTAACTTCTTGTTTCTGTAACTTTTCCAGCTATTAAATGATCTTTAAGTGTTCCTCTCATCTCAGCTGTTGTACCATGTAAATCATGGTCATGTGCCGAAGCCAACCAATCTACACTTTTTTGTCCTTTAGAGTAGTCAATTTTCACATGACATCCATAGCATTGTGGTACCCAAGTATCATGACACGTGTAGCACTCCATTTTATCATTGTGTGCAGAAATTTGATCCATCGCTAAAAGACCTTTTTTTGAGATTTTTTTCTCTTTTTTCAGCTCTTTTAATGGTTTTAATGTCAAATCTTTTCCACTAGCTAGATGCACGATGACCTCATCACCTTTTCGCACAACATTTTTATAAGGATTTCCACGAGCCGTTAAAAGATACCCATTTTGTGGTTTGTAATGTGTTCCTTTCATAAGATATTGTGCTAAAGTTTTACTTACTCCACGACCTTTTCCTGTAGCTGGTTTCGTATCAAACTCATCACCATAGCCTAATGGAAGCTCCCAAGGATACTTCTTCGTAGTTCCATGACAATCTTGACACTCTATCTCAACGGGAGCAAGTGTTGCACCACTTATAAAACCATCCCCGTGTAAATCGCGCGTAGTATGACAATCTTGACAAAGCATGCCGTATTTTCTATGCACATCCTCTTTTAAATGAATATAGTGTTTCGTATGTAATTTTGGCTGAGGATTACCTACTTTATCAAAAGTTGGGTCATAAGATGTTTCCATCAGTCCTTCATAACTTACACCAATTCTTTTTCCACGATTATGGCATGTTGAACATGTTTTAGTAGGAATACCAGTATAATTTATATCATTGACAGAGACAACAGAATCACGTGATGCTTGTATCTCATGTACTAAAAGATGCCCAGCTTTATTATGGGGAATAGTTTTATCTCCTCCCTCATATAATCCATTATTAGAATATGGAATATGACATGATGCACACCCTATACCTCTATAATCTCCACGTTTTTGACGACCTTTCCCACCTGTATGGCAACGAAGACATTGATTTCTCAAGTATGTATAGGCTGCTAGTTCAGGATGAGCAGTTGCTTCTTCGGCGGTCGGTGCTTGTGGTATCTCTTTGTTTGCTTTTGGGTAAACTTGAGGGTTGAGTTTTGCAAGTTTTTGCATATACTCTTGATATATTTTTGTTCCAAGTCGTGCATGTGGGTCTGATGGATTTTTAGTATCATAATTTGCCATATTATGCTTATATCCTTCTAGACCACCAAAGCTGTAAAGCACACCATGAATTTTTCCCTGTTCTGTCATCATCAAGCTATTAAACTGTGCTTTAACCTGTTCTTGATGACACATTCCACATGTATTTTGATTTATCCAAGGGCTTCCCGGTGCTGGATAAAAGTTTTTGGGACCTTCATGATTTAAAAAGTAAGGGAGTGTTCCCTTATGGGCTTTACTTTTATGTTTTGTTGCTGGATTTCCTCCATGACAAATGATACAACTATTTTTAGGATACCCTGCCTCGCCTGCTTTTTTGGCTATTGCTTTTGCCATACCAGTCGTAGGTTGACGAATATGTTCAATCCCCCCATGACACAGCATACAGTTATTTGTTTTAGTATAGTCTACTGGTACTTTTGCCAACAATAGAGTACTTACAAGTAAAAGGAGTAAGAGTATCTTTTTCATAATTATTTTTTGTCTTTACTTATCGCATCTAAAACACCGTTAATAAACTTCGGTGACTGCTCTGTTCCAAAAGCTTTTGTAATTTCTACTGCTTCATTGATAACCACAGCAGAATCAAGTGAACCAAAAAGAATTTCATAAGTAGCTAAACGCAGAGTAGCACGCTCAATACTTCCTAAACGCTCAAAGTCCCACTCTTTTAAATGCTCAATTATTTGCTTATCACAAACATCAAGATTAGACATTACGCCCTCATATAGATCAAGTGCAAAGTCTTTTTGCTTGTTACGAATTTTTTTCTCTTCTAAAATCTCATCTGTGTGCTCAGCCGTATTGCCATTTCCTAGATCAAATGCATAGAGTAGACTTACTACAGCCATACGTGCGTGGTGTCTAGTTGCCATTATAGTTCCTCATATAAATCTAACATTTCGATAACAACAGTCATCGCTTCAAAGCCTTTATTTCCAGCTTTTGTTCCAGCACGCTCTATAGCCTGCTCAATACTATCAGTCGTTAAAAGTCCAAAACTTACTGGTTTTTGGTACTTAAGACTCATAGAAGAGATACCCTTTGTAGCCTCTGCAGAGACATAGTCAAAGTGAGGAGTCGCTCCACGGATAACTGCACCAAGAGCACAAATAGCATCATATTTTCCAGAACTTAAAAGCTGGTCAACAACCATAGGAAGTTCAAATGCACCTGGAACAAGGACATGAGTAATATCATCTTCATTTCCACCATGACGATCAAATGCATCTTTAGCACCCTCAACTAATCTATCTACTATAAAGTGATTCCAACGTGTACTTACGATAGCAATTTTTTTGCCATTTACTACTTTTAACTTACCTTCAATTAACTTCATGCTTATATCTCCTGTATTATTTTATTTGTCCATAAGAGGAACTAGTCCCTCTTATTCCGCTTGGACCGCTAAGGTCACTAAAGTAAAAATTAGATTTCTCTAATTTTCTTTATTTTTTGTATTACTTTATCTAACTCTTCTAATTTTAACATATTTGGTCCATCACTCAAAGCTATACTTGGGTCAAAGTGTGTCTCAAAAAAGAAACCATCAACGCCTATTGCCGCTGCTGCCTTTGCTAAGTAAGGTACCATCGAGCTGTCTCCACCTGTTTTGCCATTCTCAGCTGTTGGCATCTGCACTGAGTGTGTTGCGTCAAAGATAACGGGGGCAAACTCTCTCATGATAACTAGGTTTCTCATATCTACCACCATATTGCCATAACCGAAGCTATTGCCGCGTTCACAGAGGTAAACACCATGTTTAAGTGCATTTTCGTAAGTCGGCTCAGAACATCCGCGAGTTTGAAGAATCTTCAAAAGAGGGTATTTCATAGCATCGGCTGAGAGAAACTGCCCTTTTTTAATGTTCACTTCACAAGATGTTTTTGCACAAGCGACAAGTAGATCAGTCTGACGACAAAGAAACGCAGGAATCTGTAGCATATCTACAACTTCTGCAACTTGGCTCACCTGCACAGATTCATGCACATCAGTTACTATTTTGTATCCAAAGTCATCTTTTACTTTTTGCAAAATACGTAGACCCTCATCTATGCCGAGTCCACGAAAAGACTCCAAAGAGGTACGGTTTGCTTTATCAAAACTCGACTTGAAGTAAAAGTCTATAGTCTCATCATTATTATATTTTTCTAACTCTTTTGCGATTTTGAAGATATTCTCTTCACTCTCAATCACACAAGGTCCAGCTAAAAGTTTCATATATTGTGCCTTTAAAAAAAAGTAAGTGATTATAGCATAATGCTTTTAATCTCTACTTAGCGCGAGCCACCATAATACCAGCCAAAATAATCAATATAATTCCAAATGTCGTACTCATCGAAGGAAGAGCATCACCAAGCATTACTCCAACTATGATAGAAAAAAGTATATTTGTATAGCTCACTGCACCTACAATTCCCGCCTTTGTCTCTCCGTAGGCTTTTGTCATAAGCACTTGAGAGAGAGTCGCGAATAGTCCCATTGCTAGTAAATAAACCCAAGTTATTCCCTCAGGCATAAGAAATTCACCAAAAAGAAAATCTAACTCTTTTATTTGAACATAGGGTGATATAAGAAAGAGAATAATCGGTCCAATAGTTCCAGTAAGCATAAAAGAGAGCACAATGGCACGAGTATCATAGTAGGCTTTTAACTCTCTCACAGACGTATATGCAAGGGCTGCTCCTACTCCACTAAAAAGTCCTAGGACATCATATTTCGTAAATCCGATGCCACTAGGTTCTGTAATAAACACTATCCCAATAAATCCTATAAAAATAGCGATCCACCCTTTGAGCGGCAATTTTTCATGCAAGAACAAAAAGGCAAATATTGCTGTAAAAATAGGGCTAGTTTTGGAGTAAGTCATCGCATCACCTAAAGAGATATGTGCAATATTATAAAAAAATGCTAAAAGTGCTACAAAACCCATAAATCCACGAAAAAAGAGTAAAAATGGCTTGCCACCTTTATGAGTCATAGGTTTCTTCATCACTGCTAAACCAATGATAACAACACCAGCAATATTTCTAAAAAACACTACTTCAAGTGAGCTCATACTCTCACTAGCAAGTTTCGCAAAGGCACCCATAATGGCGAAGGTAAAAGAGGCGATAAGCATATACTTAACACCCTTATTTAAATTATTTAATTGTTTCATAAATACAATTATACCCATCTATTTACTTCTTAAAATTATAATACTATAAATTACTCAAGGAAATTATATGTTAAACATCATCATCCTAGCTATTGCTGCTTATGGATTTTACTACATCTTCACAAGTTATAGTAGATATGAGAGCTACTCTAAAAAAGCTTTTGAAAACTTCTCTATCTCTTATGACTCGCTTAAAAATAATGAGCTAGGTCTTTTTATAGCACTTGTTGCTAAAGTTGCTAAAGCAGATGGTAAGGTTGATGCCCTTGAAGCACAACTCATAGGTATCATGTTTGATGATATTTCAGCTGTTTTTCCAGAATCTGAGAAGACAAAAGGTATCTTAAAACAGATATTTGACGAAGAGAAAGACCGTAAGGATAACATAGAAAAAATTGCATATAGCCTTGCACAGGCTACTAAAAGAAACAAAGCACAGCAACAGCAATTTATGGGATTTTTAATCCAACTTGCATTTATTGATGGAGAGGTAAGTTCAAGCGAAGAGGAGATTTTACAGATAATCGCTGAAGCCCTCGAGTTTGACCCAAATGCATACCATGCAATATTTGATCAATTTGAGAAGATGATGCAAAATGTTCAACCAAAAACAACGATTCGTGATGCTTACAAAGTTTTAGGAGTTAATCCAAAGGATGATATGCAAACAATCAAAAAGGCTTACAGAAAATTAGTACGTGAGTATCATCCAGACATCATCGCCTCACAAGGAAAGAGTGAAAGATACATGCATGAAGCAACTAAAAAAACTCAAGAGATCAACCAAGCTTATGAAATGATTAAAGAATCAAGAAACGATTAATCTTTAAACTTATTTATATACCTGTTTCGATGTAAGATAAGCTTACATCGAAAGAAAAAATTTACTGCAAAATATACATTTGCAACTCCAAGAATGGTATAAATTAAAAATTTATTCATCCCTAAACTCTTCAATATCACAAAAGATATATAACTTACAAGTGCTAAAATAACAATCTGAAACAACATATACAAGCGAGGTAAAAGTTGGGAATTAGTTCTACGATTATTATGTCCATGTCTTCTATCCATTAGCAGTTCCTTTGTTGTCAATTATTGGAATACTAACACAAAAAAAGTTAAATACTTATTAACATAATTAAATTTTAAAATCTTTTTCCCAAAAAAACTCTATCCATTGCTTCGCTTCATTTATCCAAAAATCAGGCTTGTAAAGAGAAGTTTTTTTATAATAAAGTGTAGCTGATTTAAACTCTACACTTGGAAACTCATTTCTTAAAAAATGCATGATAGCCTGAAGTGTTTCACCACTATCTGCGATATCATCTACTACTAAGACTCGTTGTACATTTTTAAAACTACAAGTTCCAAAAAGAGTAATATTCTCGCGTTTACAACTGACATCATAAAGTTCTGTGCGCAGTGTTTGTACTTCACGAATATTTAAACCTTCAGCTATAGCATGAGCAAGTGTGAGACCACCTCTCGCTATACCCACTATAGCTTCTGCCTCAAAGCTTTTAACTTCTTTTATTAAAGTACATGTATCTTTTTTAAATGCTTCGTATGAGTAGTAGTATTTCAATTTCTTCCTTCTTTCTTAAAGTTCAATAACTAGAGATCTTTATAAGCTACCTTATAAACTTTCATTCTTCTAGTCACTCTTTTTAAATAGTACTTTGGCTCATCAAATTTTAAATCTTTTATTAATTTATTGTACACTTGTTCTGGAGTGAACTTATTAATTATTGGTGCGGCCTTGTTCATATTGTATGCATGAGTAAATGCCCATGCAATATTTCCTGCTCCAGTATTGTATGCTGCTATACTACAATACAGTCTACTTTTAGGATCCTTAATCTTTCGAAGGTATCTATAGTAGAGTATATAAAGATAGGCACTTCCCATTTGGATGTTATTTTTACTATTGTAAAGATATGTCGCACTAGGCTGACCTTTTTTCTTATATAGAAGTCTATATGAATCTCGTCCTGCTGAACGTGGTACAATTTGCATCAGACCAAAGGCTGGTATGTGAGACTTAGCAAAAGGGTTAAAGTCACTCTCTGTTTGCATGATAGCAAATACTAACTCATTTGGTAGTTTAAATCTTTTTGCATTTTTTGAAACCTCACCTTGATAGACAGCAGAGAGTTTTATCTTAGAATTTTTAGGTAATTTTACTGTTACCTTATATATATATTCTTTTTTATTTTTTGCTTTAGTTATAATGATTTTATTTTTTTTCAATGTATTTGTAGCATAATTTTTCACTTCTCTTCTACTTGGCTTAGAATTAAAAATCACTGTACTTAAAATTGGTTTTGCATTTACACTCGATGTAACGACACCACGGGACTCTGATATTTTTGCTACTCTTTTTTGTAAAGGGTCTGTTTGAACAACTTGTTTTGTATTTTGACTAGATATATAAGAGATACGCTCTTTTATCTTATCTGTTGCTGATTTAAGACTCTTTGCAATTACCTCAACAGTATAGCTATTGTTTTTAAAGTCAACTTCAGATCGACTCTTCTTATCTTTTGTATAGCTGACCCACTCTTTTTTTGTAGAGAGTTTTGGATCCTTCCAGTATGTTTTTAGCTCTTTTTTGTAAGTAGCATACTCTTTATTTAGTGCTGTTTTATAGCCTGTAAACTCTTTTTGTTGTGCTGCTTTGGATACTTCAAACTCTGCCATCATTTTAGCTGTAGCATCATCTCTTTGTGATGAGAACACTAAAGTGCTCAAGAGAAGAGTAAGTACTATTTTTTTCATTATATTGCCTTTATTGGTGTGTCATTTCTTTTCGAAGTCTCTCAAAGTGTTCGGGAAACTTCTTTTTGAGTTTTTTCATCAACTCGACTGTCAACTCTTTTGACTCTACATAAGCTTTGAAAGCCTCGTAACTCACTGTAGGTTTTTTCTGTACACTTGGCACTATAGCTTGTTTTTCTATACTTGGCTTTGTAATTGTAGCTTGAGATTGTAGAGATGCACCCACTTTAATGCTTACAAGTTTTGGTGCACTTGTTTTTTGTGGTGTCTCGATCACATAGCTAAATGTATCAACACCAACAAATCCTTTCTTAGAGACATACTCAAAACTCCCACTTTTATAAAGTGTAGCTTCTCCATGCTCTGGCTCTCTTTTTATACGAAACACTAAATTATCACTATTGACTGCTGTGAGTGACTCTGTAAATCTTTCTTGGCTTGTTGTCGTGAAATGTTTTGTTTTTGCATCACTAAAAACGGTAAGCTCATCGGATGTTAAAAAGTTAAGTACCACTGTATTTTTTGCACCTGGAGTTGTATCTACCTCTCCACTAACATTTTGGTTTGCATACTTTACAAGGTATCTAGCTTCACCCTTACACTGCTTAATGCTTTGAGTCATATTAGCCTGTATCGCCTCCCCATTGAGTACAATACTTGGTTCTTTATCTGTTTGAAATATTACAGTTGGATATTCTCTGTCTGTTAAATCTTCAGAGACTACTTTATCTTCAAACAAATCATTCTCAAAACTCTCAATGATTGGACATTTTCCCTTAGCTTCTATCTTGTAGGTATGTTCACCCTTTTTAATATAATGTTTTTCATTGTTTTTAATAGGGTGATTATCTACACTAATAGAAATGTTCTCAGCACCACTAATAGTAAACTGCACATACTGAGGAAATGTTTTTTCTTGTATCTCTGTAAGTAATTTTCTTTTTGCATTAACTTGTTCAAAACTACTTGATGAATAGTACTTTGGATAGAGTTTCATTAGAGCTCGTAGTACACTAAGTTGCTCATAAAGATTATCTTGTATATTTTTATAGCGTTGCACAGGATTCTTAGACAAGCTTGCCGCACTTACTCGCATTACATCTGCATACATTTTTTGAGTAATCTTAAGAAGTTCTGCTTTTTTTATCATCAAACATATATCTTTATCTTTTTTCACCTCAATGATTTGTGTATCAAAAATATCAAGCATTTTTCTTGAATCATCAGAAGAAAAAACAGATGTTATAGTGTCTAAAAATCCTTTCTTTTCATCTTTTTTTCCATTTGAAAAAAGTTTTTTATTGAGTGCTATTTGTGCTTTTTCCTTAGTGCTTTTGCAACTCTTAAAAAAAAGCGAATCTGAATAAGCGATAGATTTTGTATATATATCTGTAAAAATTTTCTCTTTTTTATTGAGTATCTTCTCTTTTGTTGTTGTATCCTCTTCACTTAAAAAAGAGGGTATTAAAAAAGAGAGTTGCTTGATATTTTCTAGCCATAAAGAGAGTTTTTCTATTTTTGCATCTATATCTTTTGGAAGATTTTTCTCATCATAATGTAGTGCTTGTTTGAGAAGTTTATGCGTATTACTTATCTGATCAGCTTTATGAACAACTGCACATATCTCTTTTTTCTTGTTTTTGTATTCTATATTAACGAGAGAAAGATTTGTTGCAGAACTTGTATAGTCAGAAATCTTAGACTTCACATTATCATCACCGCTTACAACAACTGTTTGTTGTATGTATGTACTAACTCTCGACTGGATGTTGCCACTTAAAGTATAGAGTGCTTCTTGTTTTGTAGAAGCACAACCCTCATAGGTTTTTCCAATAATCGATAAAGCATATAATGAGTTAGTAACTAGGAATGTAGCCCCTAGTAAAAATGTAAATTTCAAGTTTTTCCTTTGTTATTTATCTAATACCATCCAGATATAGAGTTCATTTGAACTTCTATCCATCCATGCATCTTGAATATGTGCTGTGATACTAGCGTTTGAGCTATATGTACTCTGGTCTGTAGTTTGAACAGTTGATTTTGACTTTGTAGCAGTTTCTTCTTTTGTCATATGCAGTTTCACTCTTACTTTTGTTTGAAGTGAAAGTTCATCTAAAGCACGTTTTATGGCAAGTTTTCTCTGAGTTGATATTGATTAATCATAAGTTCTTCCAGCTTCACCGACAGAACCCCTATGTCCATCCATGCTTGGCGTAACAACCCAAGCTGGCATAACATTAGGATTTCTTGACTGAGGTGCAGGAGAAGAACATGCTGCAAAAGAGAGAAAAAGTACAACTAAAAGAAGTTGTACTTTTTTCATTATTTAGCTAAAGCTGCGTCCATAGCGTCAAATGCTTTTGATGCTTGGAATTGTTGCCATAATGCATTGTCATTTTTAAAACTAGTTTTTGCAGTTTCATTCACTTTTTCATTGATATAATCTTCAGGAACAGTCATTAAAATGTAGATATTTCCAGATGGAGCTTCCCAGTAGTCAACCGCTTTAGAACGAGATAAATCTACTTGTGCCATTTGATCATCAACTGCTTGAGTCATTTTATCTACAGTTTCACTATCAGCTGCACCTGTTGTTTGAGTAAAACCTTTCATTCTTGATTTTACTTGAACTTTTATTTGCTGTGCAAGATCTGAACGACCATTCATCTGTGCTACTTTACGCATGTGAGCCATACCAGCTGCACTTTTTTCACCGATTCCAACACCAGCATAAGCACCCTCAACCATAGGGATGCAAGTCCATTTAGGAGCAAGTACATTTTCTTGTTTACAACCAAAAGTTGTTACTGCTGGTTCAGCAGGTTTTGGAGTTTCTCCCCCACATCCTACTAGTGTAGCTGCAATTAATGTTGCTGCTGCAATTGATATTATACTATTTCTCATATTCTTTCCTAATATTTTTATATGTTAAATTATATCTATATAATTCTTAAGAGCCACTTGTATATTTTAAATAAATCTCTTGTTAATGATGCTAAACTCCCCCTAACTAGAATTTAGCTATAATCACAAAAATATAACTCTTCATAAATAAGTTTTACAAGGTATATCCATGAAAAAAATCGCCATCGTTGGTCGTCCAAATGTTGGAAAAAGCTCTCTCTTTAACCGTTTAGTAAAAAATCGTGATGCGATTACTTCAGAACAAGCAGGTACTACTCGCGATGTGAAACGCCGTCATGTAATCATTCATGAAAAAGAGGCACTACTTCTTGATACAGGTGGACTAGACAAGGGCTGTGAGCTTTTTGACAAGATCAAAGAGATGTCACTTAAGGCTGCTTATGCTGCAGACATCATTCTCTACATGGTAGATGGAAAAAGTATCCCCGAAGATGAAGATAAGAAGTTCTTTTATGAGCTTCAAGCTATGGGTAAAGAGATGGCACTTGTTGTTAACAAGATAGATAATGACAAGATGAAAGAGAAACTTTGGGACTTTTATGAGTTTGGTACTGGTGATATATTTGGTATCTCTGTTTCACATAACCGTAACACAGTAGAACTCTTAGACTGGATAGCAGACAAAATCCCTGAAGAGGATAGAATCAAAGAGGAAGAAGAAGCTGTTACTGTAGTCGAAGAAGAGCCTGAAGAGATGGATGATGACGATTTCTTTACTGAGAGAGATGAAGATGATGATGGTTTTACTTACTGGGATGAAGATGAAATGGATGGTGTTATCACTGATGACTCTATCTTTGGAAACAACGACCGTATAAAAGATTATGACGAAGATGATGTTGACCATATTAAGATAGCAATTATCGGCCGAACTAATGTTGGTAAATCTTCACTTCTTAATGCTCTTCTTGGTGAAGAGCGCTCTGTTGTGAGTAGCGTTGCTGGAACTACCATCGACCCTATTGATGAGACTGTACAGTATAAAGATAAGCAGATCACTTTTGTTGATACGGCAGGTTTAAGACGTCGTGGAAAGATTTTAGGGATTGAGAAATATGCATTAATGCGTACAACTGAGATGCTTGAAAATGCAAATATGGCATTAGTAGTTTTAGATGCAAGTGAGCCATTTCTAGACCTTGATGAGAAGATCGCAGGACTTGTTGATAGTAACCGTCTTGCATGTATTATAGTACTTAACAAATGGGACATCTCAAAACGCGAGGATCATGACAAAATTATTAGAGAGGTTCGTGAGAGATTTAAGTTCTTATCTTATGCACCTATTCTTACACTCTCTGCACAAACACACCAACGTGTAGATAAACTTCACGATATGATATTAGAGATAAATGAGAACTACTCACAGAGAATCTCTACAAGTAAGGTAAATGAGGTTATTGAGAGAGCACTTCGTCGCCATACACTTCCAAGCGTTAGTGGTCAGGTCATCCGTATTTACTATGCAACGCAGTATGAAACACGACCACCAAAGATAGCTATCATCATGAATAAGCCAAGTGGTCTTCACTTTACTTATAGACGTTACCTTACGAACAAGATGCGAGAGGCCTTTAACTTTACAGGAACACCACTTCTCTTTAAAGCGAAAAAGAAAGGAGAGAAGTAGTGGCTTTAGCTCTTACTTTCCTTATAGGTGGTGCATCTCTCAGTGCTCTTAGTTTCTACTTCTATAAAAAGATGAGTGATGACGAGAAGTCTAAAAAGGCTTAATCACTACCATCGCTACTATAACTAGCATCAGTAGTGTTGGTACTTCATTATAGACTCTAAAATATTTACCACTCTTCTCACAGCTATCAGACTCTAGTTGCTTTCTAAAGTGTTCCATAGAGAAGAAATAAGCTACTAGAAGTGCCACAAAAAAGAGTTTAGCATAAAGCCAATTGTTCCCTGCAAATCCAATCACATAGGCTAAGTACGAACCACTCAAAAGTGTTGCCCACATAGCAGGTACACCTATATACTTAAAAAGTTTATACTCTTGAATCTTCACAACCTTTACAAAACCTCTGTTTTCTTTGTGTTCTGTATGGTAGATAAAAAGACGTGGCAAATAAAAAAGTACTGCGAACCAAGAGATAAACGAAATTACATGAAACCATAAAACCCATTCAAACATATTTTATTCCTTAAAAATTTTTTTCTATATAGAGTGTATTGTAGTTTGAACCACCATGCCTTACACTATTGATAAGACCGAAAATACCTGAACGATGTTTCAATGCCCATCCTAAATGAGTACCATAAAGTGGTTTATACCTAATTAACCTTCCAAAATCAAAATCTAAACTTATATCAAGATAGTTGAGTATTTTTGAATTATTATCATGATTTATTTCTGCATCTGTTTTCTCTACATATAAAATATTACTCGTATAAGATGCACCCTCACCAAAACCTAAACGTAGTCTATTTGAGAGAAAGTCCATATTGAGATAGATTTTAAAATAAAGTGTACTTTCATAGATCATAGCATCATTTGCATTTCTATCATCAA
Organism: Sulfurimonas sp.; assembly: GCA_015488615.1. Taxonomy (GTDB): domain Bacteria; phylum Campylobacterota; class Campylobacteria; order Campylobacterales; family Sulfurimonadaceae; genus Sulfurimonas. The sequence goes on along the minus strand of WFNM01000067.1, from coordinate 16,095 downwards.
ATACAGAAAATCCATTCTTTATATAGAAATCAAGGGGCAAACCTAAAACACTATTGTTGAGCATATATCCAGCATCAAGTGCTGTTACATAAAGCCCAGCTGGATAGTTAGAGGTAAAATCTCCTGAGATAATTTTACCTAAGTCACTTCTTGAGGCTTGACCATGAGCGAGACGTAAAGAGTAATTATTTTGAGCAAATAACGAAGTGATACAAAAAAAGAGTAATACAGTTAATTTCAAATAAAATCCTTGAAAATTTGGAAAGAAGAGAGGAAATCAGTCTCTTATTGAGACCGATTTATTTCTGTTGAATAGTTAAAACTATGCGTCTAGTGTTTCTAAATCTTTTACAGACCCATTTTTATGATCTACTACTTTATCGTGTAACCGGCGAAGTGCTTTTGTTCCCTTATCTATTGCTAAGTCAATAGCTGCATCTAAAGAATCATCATTCTGTGTAATGATTACTGGTTGTGCATGAGAGACTTGAATCTCAAACTCTACCTTAACACCTTGTTTTTCAGCTGTTATAACAGAGACAATGCTTGTAATATCTAATGAATATTTTCTGAATGCCTCTATAGCATTTTCTATGTGAGCCTTTGTAGCATCATTTAATGTAATGTTTTTTGATCTAATTTGTAAGTTCATGATAAATCCTTTTGATTGAGATACTCATTAAGGAGTAATGCCCATATCTCTTATTCACTTATAGTGTAACAAAATAAAGCTGAGATTGGTATAATACTGCAAAAAAACTAGGAATTTATTCTATGAGAGTACTAACAGGCATTCAGCCATCTGGCGATTTACATATTGGAAACTATTTTGGATCTATACGCCAGATGGTCGAGGCACAAAAAACAAGTGAGACTTTCGCATTTATAGCAAACTATCATGCTATGAGTAGCGGTAATGGTGGCGAAAAACTAGCACAGCTTACAATGCAGACAGCTACTGACTTTTTAAGTCTAGGTATAGATCCAGAAAAATCAACTTTTTGGGTACAATCAGATGTAAAAGAGGTACTTGAACTCTATTGGATTCTTTCTGCATTTACTCCTATGGGTCTCCTAGAGCGGGCCCACAGCTATAAAGACAAAACAGCGAAAGGCATCTCAGCAAACCATTCACTCTTTTCTTACCCAGTTTTAATGGCGGCAGACATTCTTCTCTTCTCACCTGAGATCATCCCTGTTGGAAAAGATCAAATACAGCATGTGGAGATTGCTAGAGATATCGCTACGAAGTTTAACAATGAATATGGAGACATCTTAACTATACCAGAGTTTCGTATTCAAGAAGAGGTTCAAACTGTTCCCGGAATCGATGGGCAAAAGATGTCTAAGAGTTACGGAAATACTGTAAATATTTTTGGTGAAGAGAAAAAGCAACTCAAAACTATCAAAAAGATAGTGACTGAACAAGTAGCCCTAGAAGAATCAAAAGAATTTGAAAACTGTAATGTTTACAATATGGCGAAACTTTTCTTAAATGAGAGTGAACTAGTTAAACTTCAGAATAGATATACGCAAGGTGGCGAAGGTCATGGACACTTTAAACTTTATCTTGCAGATGTTATGTGGGAGTATTACAAACCTTTTAGGGAACAACGTGAGTACTACTTGAATAACCAAGGCGAAGTAAGGGAAATTTTAAAAATGGGTGCAGCAAAAGCAAAAGCAAAAGCTACTCCTATGATGGAAAAGATAAGAGAAGTTACTGGAATACTTTACTAGAATAGAGTTAAGAAAATATATACATTTATTTCTACTCTAAGTAAAGCTTTAAAAGGATAGTTTTAGAGCCTATCCTCTTTGTTTGTTAAGCCAAACCATTAAACCTTTTTGAGCATGAAGTCTATTTTCAGCTTCATTAAATACTATTTCAGTGTGCTCATCCATGATCTCTTCTGAAACTTCTTGTCCTCTATAAGCAGGAAGACAGTGTAAAAATTTCGCATCTTTTGCAGCAAGGCACATCATAAGACCATCCACCATAAAGCCTTTAAAGTCTTTAATTCGTTGCTCTTTCTCATCCTCTTGCCCCATAGAAGCCCAAGTATCTGTAGTAACGATTGTTGCTCCAGAAAGAGCTTCTTTAGGATCATTCATCACTTTTATAATACTACCACTTGTTTTTGCTATTTCAAATGCTTCTTCAATAATCTCAGCATTCACCTCATAACCCTTAGGTGTAGCTATGCGAAGTTCAAAGCCTAGTTTTGCAGCTAGCATAAGCCATGAATGTGTCATGTTATTCCCATCACCTACATAAGCTACAACTGCATCTTTTTCTACACCGTACTCAACCATAGTTAAGTAATCAGCAAGAAGCTGTACAGGATGGTAAGAATCAGTCAAACCGTTGATAACCGGCACTGTCGAGTTCGCTGCAAACTCTTCTATCATAGAGTGCTCAAAGGTACGTATCATGACCATATCACACATACTACTGATAACCTTCGCAGTATCTGCTACAGGTTCACCACGACCAAGATGAATATCACGGTTAGATAAAAAGAGTGCATGACCACCAAGCTGAAACATTCCTGTCTCAAAACTCACACGAGTACGTGTAGAACTCTTCTCAAATATCATAGCGAGTGTTTGCATCTCAAGCTGTTTCTTGTAAACACCATCTTTAAGATCTTTTTTAATCTCAATAGCAATATCAATAATCTCTAAGATCTCTTCTTTTGTAAAATCTTTTAGTGTTAAAAAATGTCTCAATTTTTCTTCCTAATATTTTTGTTTAATCTATATAGTATAATAGTTTATATTAATTTAACTTTTTTGTAGCATTTTTGCCACTTCTTTTGCATGATATGAGATGATTATATCTGCACCAGCACGTTTAAATGCTATCATAGTCTCCATCACAACACGATCATAATCAATTAAATCATTCATCCCAGCCATTTTCAGCATCGCATACTCACCACTTACATTGTAAACAGCCATTGGTAAACTTGTTGCATCTTTTATCTCACGCACTAAGTCTAAGTAAGCAAGAGCTGGTTTAACCATAAGGATGTCAGCTCCTTGCATCTCATCACTCACAGACTCAGCGATAGCTTCACGGCGGTTTGCTGGATCCATTTGATACGAAGATCTATCTCCAAAACTCGGAGTAGACTCAGCTACATCTCGGAATGGCCCGTAGTATCCTGAAGCAAACTTCGTAGAGTAAGACATGATAGGAAGTTCTTTATACCCTGCACCATCTAAAGAAGTACGAAGTTGCTCGATGATGCCATCCATCATACCACTCGGTGCTATCATATCTGCCCCAGCTTTTGCATGAACTATTGCCTGTTCACCAGAAATCTCTAAGGTAGCATCATTATCTACAGTCTCTTTAACTTCATCAATGATTCCACAATGTCCATGGTCAGTATATTCACAAAAACATAAGTCCGTTACTACAAACATATCTGGATGGGCGGCTTTAATACCTCTAACAGCAGTGGCAATAATACCATGCTCACAAAGTGAGTCACTTCCTATAGAATCTTTTGTATCAGGAATACCAAAAAGAATAATAGAGTAAATACCCAAAGACTTCAACTCTTCACACTCTTTCATAGCTACATCTAAACTCATCTGAAAAACACCAGGCATAGAACTTACTTCTGTTTTTATATTTTCACCACTTCTTATAAAAAGTGGATAGATAAAATCTTCTGCATGCACATGTGTTTCTCTTACTAAAGAGCGAAGATTCTTATTTAAACGGGTACGACGAAATCTTTGAAACATTCTTAAACCTTTTTTTTGCTATAATTGTTTTTAGAATACTATTTTACCCTTTTAAAGATTAAACTAAATGAATATAAAAATATCCCAAGTAGCAAACTTACCATCACGTTTTGGACAATTTCATGTCAAAGCTTATAAACAAGGTGAAAAAGAACACCTTGTTATCTATGCCAAAAATCTGGAAGCTGAACCAATAGTACGCATTCATTCGGAATGCTTAACAGGTGATGCATTAGGAAGTCTCAAATGTGACTGTAGAGATCAGCTTGAATATGCCTTAGATCTCATTGGAAGAGAAGGGGGTATGGTTATCTATCTTCGTCAAGAGGGAAGGAATATAGGACTACTTAACAAGATAAATGCTTATGCCCTACAAGACCAAGGTCTCAACACTATAGAAGCAAATCATCAATTAGGTTTCGCAGCAGATGAGCGTACTTATGAGATTGTACAGTATATTTTAAATGATTTTAATATCGCAAAAATAAAATTGTTAACAAATAATCCTGATAAAATGAATGCACTAGGAGATATTGAAATACTCTCTCGCGTTCCAATCGTCATAGAAGCAAATGAATTTAATGCAGGCTACCTTAATACAAAACGCGATGAGATGGGACATCTTCTCTAAAAAAGAACTTTAAAAATAGATCCCTCATGCTCTTTACTCTGTATCTCTAACCTAAAATGGTGCAGTGTTAAGATGTTACTCACTATAAAAAGTCCTAGACCAAGAGAGTTATTCCATGTATTTTCGTTGACTCTATAAAACTTACTTGTAAGATTATCTATATCTTTTTTGGAAATACCTATACCTAAATCACTTACACTGAAACTCTCTGTATTAAATGCGAGAGTTACCTCATCTTCTGAATACTTAAAGGCATTTTCAACAAGGTTTGTGATTACTACACTAAAGAGTGAACTATCTCCTTTTATTCTAACATCCTGCTCTCCTTTTATAATAACCTCTCGTTTTGGATAGTTAAGTTTAATACTTTCAACAGTATCTACAATAAGGTCAGAAAGGTTTATAATTTTGAAGTTCATCTCTTGTTGTCCACTATCTAGCTTACTTGAAAGTCGTAGGGTATCTATAAGTTCACTTAACTTCACACCATTTTTGTATATCTTAGTAAGAAATTTCTGTCGAATATTTGGGTTTATCTTTTCATCTTCCATAAGTGTTTGCGAGTAGCCATTTATTACAGCTATAGGGTTCTTAAACTCATGACTAATTGCAGAGATAATATCATCTTTTTGCTTATTTGCACTCTGAAGTTTTGCGGTAAACTTACTCTTTTGTTTCTCTTTTTTTGTCAAAATCTGTGCTACTTTTGTAAGAAGTAATGTGATGTTATAAAACTCAAGTGAGAGTTCTGAGCGTATATAAGTTTCTTTCTTTTTCTTAGTGAGTGAGCTTAAAAAATTAGCAATTTTTTCTATCTCTTTTTCTATTTTAGCACTTATCTTATAGATTACACTGAGTACAAAAAGAAAAAAGAGGACTAAAAGGCCAACTATCTCTTCACCTAAGCCCAAAACATCTGCATTGATATTTTTTATCTCTTTTGAGAGACGTATATACATAGGAGGATTGAGATTATCATAACGTCTCGCAATATAGAGCAAATCTTTATCTATAGTTTTTGAGTGGCGAATTTTAATACCATACTTATTTTTATTTGCTTTTACTATCTCTTCTCTATACTTATGATTTTCCATCTTTTTTTTATCTTTATGCGATTCAGCAAGTATCTGTCCATCAAGATTTATAAGTGTCAAACGTAAACCAAGTTTATTTTTTATGTTTTTTGCGAGTTGATCGAGATTTGTACCATCTTGAATACTAAAAGAGATAATTTTTATATCATTTATAAGAGATTCTTTTGTCTGCTCTAGGTGAAAGTTCTCTATCCAGTAGTATACAAGTCCACCAAGTATCAAGAATAATGCAGTAAAGATAAGCAAAAATTTACGAAGAATAAGTTGGTGAATATTTAACAAAATATATATCCTTCCCCTCGCACTGCCTGAATATAGTTCTTCTCACCACTAGGATCTATGCTCTCTTTGAGCCTTTTTATAGCAACATTTACAGTCTTAGGTTGTTTGTTTTCATTATCTCCCCAAACTCGTTCAAGAAGAGTATCGCGGCTAAAAAGAACATTGGGATTTTTGATAAATTCTAGGAGAAGTTCTGATTCTAGATGAGTAAGTTTTACTAGTTTTCCATCGACTGTGAAACTTTTGTTGCTAGTGATGTATAGGATATCACGCTGTTTTATAACATCTTGCGTTTGGCTAGTTCTACGGATAAGTGCAGCTACACGAGCCTTGAGCTCTGCTATATCAAAAGGCTTAGTGATGTAGTCATCTCCACCACGTTCAAATCCCTCTACGATATCTTCAGAGAGATCTTTTGCACTCACATATATAACAGGTTGGTTATAGCCCTCTTGGCGAATACTCTGTATAAACATACTCCCCTCAACACCAGGAAGGTTTCTATCCATAAGAATCAGTGAGATATCTTCCTCATCTAAAATATCACGGACATTGAGAGTATCTACACAAGAGATAACATCATAACCTTCACTGTTAAGAGCATAGTCAAGAAGATCTAAGATATCTTCTTCATCATCAACTATAAGTATTGTCTTTTTCATAGCATTATTGTAGCATATTCTACTTAGAAACAGTGTTTAGTTGTGAAGACTTCCACCTCTTTTTGCATAGACTAAAAGATTAGCGATACTGATGGCACGAGAAGCGATTTTCCCACTTTTACGTAGTGCACGGAGCATTTTGTGAAACTTTTCAAAAGATTTCAGTCCATCAGCTTGTGCTGAAAGATTTCTTTCTACCATTTCATATAAATCATCTGTCTTATTCTCTTCTATAAGTACATCATTATATATCTCACCTATTTCTTCCTCATCCTCACACTCAAGCATACTAAGAGTAAGCTCTATTGCTTTTACCGTTGAGCTCTGCATAGGTACAGCATATTCATTAGTAGTTTCAACATCTACATCAGAACATACAGCAGTGAAACCACGGATAAAACTTCTCGTATTTGAGCAGGCACGTGAGAGTTCATTTGTTATCTTAAGATAAGCAATGACTTGGCGAAGATCTCTTGCTTCTGGAGTGTAAAGAGCTAATACCTTAATGATAGAATTATCTATAGCATCTGATTTTGAGCCTATATTCTTTATATGTGAGCGTGCCTCTTGAAACTTATCTGCATCACAAGTTTTTATAGCTGCGTTTATGAGGACATTTGCTTCTAAAAGACCATTGCCTATTTCAAGTATTTTGCTCTTTATCTCATCTAAACTAGTTTGAAATTTTGATACCATTATTTTTCCTTTTTTTTGCTTCTGCTTGCTAAAAATATACGAGGTCTAGGATGTGCTCCTTTAGGTGCACTCATATTTGGTGAGGCTAAAGCCACACATCCGTTAAGCCTCTATCCGAAGCGGCCAGTGATATAATCTTCTGTTTTTTTCTCTTTAGGATTTAAGAAGATGTTCTCTGTCTTATCAAACTCTACTAAATCCCCAAGATACATAAACGCGGTAAAATCACTTATTCGAGAAGCTTGTTGCATGTTGTGTGTAACAATAGCAATACTAACATCTTTTTTAAGCTCAACTATTAGTTCTTCAATAGCCCCTGTCGAGATAGGGTCTAGTGCAGATGTTGGCTCATCAAAAAGTAAAACCTCAGGCTTAACAGCAACCGCACGAGCGATACATAAACGCTGTTGTTGTCCACCGGAGAGTCCCATCGCAGACTTATTGAGTCTATCATGTACCTCTTTCCACAGAGCTGAGCCTTTGAGTGCCACTTCAACACGGTCTGTGAGTTCAGTTTTGTTCTTAACCCCAGCAATTTTAAGACCATAAGCGACATTCTCAAAGATACTCATCGGAAATGGTGTTGGCTTTTGAAAAATCATCCCTATCTTTTGGCGAAGTTCTATAAACTCATTCTCTTTTTTGATGTTTAGAATATCACTTACATTTTTATCGTGGTCAGTGAATTCTATCTTTCCCTCATACTTATTTCCAGGGTAAAGATCATGAATACGGTTCATACTTCTAAGCAGTGTAGATTTTCCACAACCACTCGGCCCGATAAGTGCCGTGATAGCATTGCGTTTGATAGGGAGGTTTATATTTTTAAGTGATGGATGATCCACACCAGGGTAGGTAAATGAGAATTTTTTGATGTTTAAAACTGGCATGACTATAGTTCCTTGAATCTAAGAAAAATTTATAAGTATATTATATAAAAGTTTAGTTACATAATGGTTACCAAAGCAGTCTATTACATATTCAATGCTTAGAGTATGCTACTTACTGCTATATGATTAGGGTCTGTTTTGGCTACTTTTTTCTGTAAAGCGAGTATCTCATTTAAAACATTAGAAAAATTATTTCTTTTTCTTTTTTGATTTGTTATTAGGATGGATGCACTGACTGTAAGCATCGGAAAATTCTGCACGATTCCTTCTCTATTTTTGCAAATGATATAGCCTCTTTTTTTATCTTCATCTGTATAAAACTCTTGAACATTTTTAATGAATATTGAGATAACTTGTTGTATATAATTTAAACACATTTTAGAGTTGTCAATTATCTTATTTGCAATAAAAAAGTCATCACCACCTATATGTGCTTTCAAAAAATCTGAGGGGAGGTTTTTACGCATTATATCAGCAAAAAGATGTATTACACGGTCACCATTTCTAAATCCATATACATCGTTAAAAGCTTTAAAATTATCTAAATCAAAATAGCACAGGACATAACTATTATCACTCTGTTCTATGTCAGCTATATATTTTTGAATCATTCTATTTCCAGGTAGTTTAGTAAGTGGATTTTGGTCTCTTGCCACTATCAAATTCTCTTCATTCATCATACTAATAATTGCTCGAGCAGATAAAAAACCATAATATTTAGAGTTTACAGTAATAATGATACCAGTAGATACAGGATTATTAGAAAAGAGTTCTATAATTGTATTTATATCATTATTTATATCTACATGAGAGCAAGGCTCAATGAAATTTTTTAATTTTGAGTTTATTGAAGTGCCATTATTGAGAAGAGAGATTCCAAAAGGGGAGTAGATATACTCTTTAATTTGCTTCTCATAAAAGACCCCCAAAGGCTCATCTTTATTGTTAAGGATAGGTACAATCTCTCTATCTTTATGCTTTTTGAAGTATGTGACAACTTCACTCATTGTCTGTTTTTTATAAAGTGGGTCTATCTTTTGAATATGATTTTCTATGCTGTTTGTATTACTATTGCCACGTTTGGAAGATTGTAAAATGGTTTGTACATGCTCATACTCTTTTTGTATCTCTAATACTTGTTGTGTTGGATGTTGCACAAGATAACCTTGAACAAGATGACAACCTATCTCCTTGCAGACAAGTAGTTCAGCTTTTGTCTCAACCCCTTCAGCTAATACTTGAATGCCAAATTGAACAGCTAGGTTCGTTATGCTTCTGAGCATAAGTTGTTTTTTCATACTTTTGTTTATATCTTGAAGAAAATATCTATCTATTTTTATAATATCTGGAGTAGAGTCAAAAAAAAGTTTGTATCCGGAGTAACCTGTACCAAAGTCATCAATCGCTACAAAAAAATTCTCATCTCTATAATGTGTAAGTACTCTCTCCATGCTACTATTATTAGATATTTCATGGCGTTCAGATATTTCAAAGCAGATATTTTCTTTTTTAATATTTAGCTTTTTAAGTATTTTATTTGTATTGCCACCTGAAAAATCTTCCATCTCAAAGAGTCGATTGTCTAAGTTGTAAAAAAGTTTTATCTCTTCATAATTTTGTATTGTTGTAAATTTTTTAAATGTTTTTTCACGAAGTGCTATGTCAAAGGCAAAGAGTACATTTTCACTATATGCAGTGTCAAAAACTTCAAATATTGATTTAAATCCAACATCTCTGAAGTTTCTAAGAAGTGCCTCAACTGCATATATTTTGCCTGTATGCATATTAAGTATAGGTTGAAATGCTATATCTAGTAAGTCTAATCTTTCTTGCCATTTTTTTGAGAGTTTGTTCATATTCTTAATTATTTTTTTGGTTTTTTTCTAAAAAGGTAATAGCGTTCATTTTCACAAATATCTTCGATATAATCATCTGGACATTTATTGACATTTTTCCATGCACCTGATGGTAAGCGTACTTCTAAAATATTTTTTTCTCTGTACTCAATGATTTTTTTATCACTTAATATCTTAGTAGCTGGAGAGAAGTCTATCTTCATTAAATTTATGTCATCTCTATAGTAACATGTTTGCTTTTTAAAATTCCCCCATCCTGGTACACCATCTTCTGTATATGGCACTTCAAATCCATTTTTGAATTTTATCATTAAAGAGAAGTGACTATCTTCATAAATTGTACTAATTTTCCCTTTACCAAAGATAAGACCATAAACTTTGTCGCCTACTTTTGCATTTTTAAAATAACTCAAATTTTTTCCTTATAGTAAATTACAATATTATAAATAAATCTGGTTACAAGTATATTACGTATAGAGATTTTTTATCCTACTCTTTGTAGATTTACATACCAGTCATCATTGAAGTAGAGTCTTGTTGGGGAGAGTTTTATCTTTACATATTCATCATTTATATTCATTGACTCTACATACTCATAAGGTATCTCAAGATCTTCAAATATATAATCTTCAATAAGATTTTTGTTTAAATCCATATCGTAATCTAACTCAAGGTAATCTGTATTTATTGTAAATTCTCTAGTTTTCAAAAGGAATCCTTTGTTTGGTTTTGAAATAGTAATACTTCCTTGTTACATATAGATTACAGATTAAAGTATCTCTCTCTTTTTTTGGGTTTTACTTTTGTAATATCTACAATGATAAAACTATCTACACAATCAGAAAAGTTTTTGTCTATGTTATAGGCACAAAACTTGATGCCACCCTCATCACATAAGTCTGCATACTGTTTGTACATAGTAGGTACACTAAGTTCTAAAAACCCAAGTGCTTTTTTAAGAGTTTTAAAGTCCTGCTTATAGTCGTTGAGTAGAAGCTCTGTTTTATAAATTTTCATATACTCATCATTGAAGTCAAAAGTATGAGGTATTTTGGCATGAACTATCTCCTCCTTAGCGGAAAAATAGGTATCGTAAAAGTACAAAATCATATCTTTTGCGACTTTTGGATAGCTCTGTGAGATACTTACAGGACCATATAAATACTTAACCTGAGGATTATTTTTTAGATAAGCACCGATGCCTTGCCAGAGGTAGTCAAGAGCTCTACTCCCCCAGTACTTAGGTTGTACAAAACTTCGTCCAAGCTCTATGGAGTTGTCTAAATACTTGTCAAACTTTTGTGTGTACTCAAAGAGAGTACTTGTGTAGAGTGCTTGAGTACCAGACTCTTGTATGATTTGAGAACTTACCCCAATTCTATAAGCACCAACAATCTCTAACTCTTCATTATCCCACAGAACAATATGCTTGTAGTATCTATCGTACTTGTCGATGTCACGTCTTTTGTTGACACCTTCACCAACCTGTCGAAAGGACACCTCACGAAGCCTACCTATCTCATTTAAAACACTAGAGTTATTGCTCGACCACTCGTAGAGATAGATGCTTTTTCCATCTTTTGTACTCCCTAAGAGTTGAGAGTATTTTAACTCTTTTTTTATCTCTCTTCTATCTTCGGCTAATGCTATGGCTTTTTGTGTTTTAAAATAGCTTTTTCCTTTTGGGAGTCCATAGAGGTGGCGTTTGTAAAGACTTAGCAGTTCCTCTTTAGCAATAGACTTAGGATAAATATTCTCATAAGGAATAATCTCCCCAATAACTATCTCTATCTCTTTTCCTTTTTGTTTAAACATCTCATTTGAGAGAAGAAGAGTAGAGAGAGGCTTGTTGATAGCAGAGACAGAGTAAAATGTTTTAGAGTTTTTACCACCTATAAAGATAGGCAAAATTGGCGATGAAGTTCTCGATGCGAACTTGAGAAAACTTTTATACCAGTGTCCATCTCTTACGCCTTTTGGAGTTGCCCGACTCACTTCACCTGCTGGAAAAATTATGAGTGCTTCTTCAGCATTGAGTGTTTCGTATATCTTGTTAATAGCTTGTTTTGATTGTCGATTTTTAAAGTTGTTTATGTCTATGATGATAGGTTGTAGGGGAGTAATAGTTTTGAGAAAATCATTTGCAATAATCTTAACATCTTTTCTAATGCTACTGATAGCTTTAATAAGTGCCAAAGCATCAAGTCCCCCAAGAGGGTGGTTTGCAATGATGACAACTCTGCCTGTTGCGGGAATATTCTGAATATCTTTGTTTGAAATAGTATAAGTAAAACTGAGTTCATCAAGAGCATTTTCAATGAATTCAAAACTACCAAGATGGGAGTTATGGGCTAAAAAATTGTTTATCTGTTCTTGATGTATGATAGCATTAGCAAATTTATCTATAGCACTTTTAATTATTTTGTTGTTTTTGAGTTTTGGATACTTCTTTTTTATCATTTTTTGAACATTAATCATCTCAAGCCTTTATTTTAACTTGAAATGATTATATATCATGTAGACTACTAAAGGATTACAATTTTTTTAGATGAGTTGATTGTCCTTCTGTTACTTCTTTATAGACATTTTTCATAGGCTTAATATGCCCTGCTTTTCCATTGTAAAACTGTTGCTGTTCTACTAAAGCTTTGTAGCCTTTATCAAGTTTTAATGCTCTTGTATGGCTAGGATAGAGTAAAAGTGTTATGTCATCTTTTAATTTAGAAAGCATCCTTGTATTAAGCTCTTTATTTGCAAGATGGAACTTACTGTATGCCTCATCATTTTCTCTAAATTCATCACTGTAAGGGTTCTGTTTTAGATATCTCTGTAACTCCCATTCTCCATTAGCTAGCTGCGTTTCATGCACGCCTTTTAAATCTTTTTGCGTCGCATGGTACCAGCCATTTTGAAAACTATTATCGAGTTTTCTAGGAAAAGCAAAAGTGGAGTCTGTTATTACACCTATTCCACTATGACACCCCATACAATTGAGAGTCTCTTCATAACTCTGAGGACGCAAGTCCCCTTTTTTATCTTCAATGAAACCTTGATATATCCAACCAATATTATTGCCAAGACCACTTTCCATCGTACCACGGAAAGTTTCCAATCTATCTGGATTTAAATCTTTTTCCTGAATATCAGCCTGCCCCTTATTTTGTAAATTTGCATAGGTCAGCCACATCGTTTTTTTAGCATAACGCAACTCTTTCATTCTTGGAGCAATTGCAATTTCACCTTCTTTGTCACTTTTTATATAACGAACAGAGTGTAAGAACTCAGTATGTTCAGGATAAAGTCCTCCAGCTAAATGCAAAGTTCCATCTGCTTGGAACTCTTTTGCATAACCCACATAAGACATATATTTTCCATCATTTGGAGCCCACTCATATTTAACAAAATTCGCCGTGCCTAATATTCCATCTTTATCCAAATCAACACTAAAATCATTCTCATTTACTGGATTTATTTTAATATCTTGGCGTTTTATCAAAGACTCAACAATTGCTAAATTTACTTTATAGACTGTAGCATTAAAATCACCACCCTTTTTCATAGTTCTAAACGCAGAATCAAGGCGAATCAGTACATCATCTGTACTTCCATTTGTCGGCCAAAATGTCCCTAGAAATGGTGTATATGCAAATGCAGTCCAGCCTGTTTCTTTACCATTTGGAGCAATATCAAAACCATTATTATCAAAATTATAATAACAATCAGGTATATACCCAGACCATTTACCATTTCCATCACTATCCCATAACTCTGAGAGATGCTTCAGTTTATATTGTAAAACAATATTTTTATTTGCATCAAAATAGTTACTCTTATTTACATACTCCATAATCTCTTTATCACTAATCTCATCCACACGCTTACTAAAATCAATAAAATTGTTAATAAAAGGATTTTTCAGTGCAAGTGCAGGAAAATCATAGGACTCTTGTAAATCATTATCTCCATAAACATAGTTTGGCTCTTTATTCTTTGTATGGCATGCAAAACATGGATTGTATTTATTATTTGCCTTATCAGTTGTTTTGGTGTAACACATTTGAGTGATGTATGCAGACGGGTGAAAAGTGTGACTTTTACGAATGTCATACCCATTTGTATCACCAAGTGAAACTTTAGGATACACAATCGTCTTGTTTATGTCTTTTGTCAGGTTGTTACTTTGATGTTCCTCTTTAGATAAACCACATCCACTTATAAAAAATATAAGTGTGCTTGTTAAAAGCACACTTGAAGTAGGAAATAATAATTTCACTACTCTTTACCACCGATTTGCATGTAACCCACATATGATTGTACATCATCAGGATTTTTCACTTTATTTTTGTCTGATTCACCATAAGGGTGTTGCGTTACAAAGTTCATGTAAGTGTAACCATTGATTGGCTTTTGAAACATTGGAGATGTAGTTTCAGATCCAAAAGGTGTTGTAGCTACACGAGCTTTAAGTGTATTTGTTTCTGTATCAAATGCCCATACCATATCATTTTGATGGTATCCAGTATCTTCACCGATAATAAGTAGGTTTGAACCTGCCTTGTAAGTAACATTGTCTGGACTAGCGATAGAGTTTACATCACAAGTGTTTGCTGCATAAGTGCTATTTGCATCATATGTTTTCATTGTACCCGCGATAATAGATTTTGTACTTGTTACAACATAAGCACTGTCTATAACTGTATTGTTTGAATCTTTAATACTAGAACTTAATGCAAGTTCATATACTGCACCACACTTATCATACTCAAGTTTGATGTCATTATTTCCACCCTTGTCATAACTATCTTTCGCTTTACCATATTTTTTAAAGTCTTCCATACCTTTAGCAATTTGACTCTCTGCAGTATAGAGAACATTTTTGTCTGGATTGTAAGTAATACCTTCAAATTTTCTAAACTCTGTTGTAGCACCAAGATAAGCGGCATAACGACGAGTCTCTAAGAAAGCTGCCTCTTTCTCTTTTCCAGATTTTACTTTTAAACACTCTAGTCCACCAGAACCAGTGTTGATAGCTTTGTATCCAGCTGTTGGACACTCGTATGAAGCATTAGCATCTTCACTATCAAAAATATCAGTAAATAAAGGTTTAGAATCTACAATAGTTTTAAGTTCTGCATCTGTTGCATGTCCAAGTTTTATCCAAGTATAATCAGCAGCTCCTCCACCAACACTACTTGTTTGATTCCATTTTGCTGCATAAAGTGTACCTGCAGTTAACTTGCCTGCTACATCTGCAACATACATATAAAAACCATCATTCGTTCCATCATCAGATAAGTAAGCAGTTTTGCTATCAGGCATAACATATGCTAACTCATGAGCAACACGACCCATACTGTAGTGTTTAGTGTAAGTATTGTCACCAGCCTCGTTTTCAATCGTAATTTCAGTAATGTACCCGTAGAAGTAAGGACTGGCTTTTTTCAAATCACCACCAAAATATGGGGCAACTAAATCATAATACTTGCTGATACTACCTGTACTAGTATTTAAATCTCTTGCATTTGGTTCATACTCTTCACTTCCAAGAAATGAATTCCATGGAGTTTTCATTCCGGCACAGTGAACATACCCACCATGATGAGATGCTTGTGAAATATATTTTAAATTTTTCGCATTTAGCTTACCTGTAGTTGCATCTTGAGTAAGTTCAGCTTGATAAATTGCACCAACTTGACACTCAAATTGAGTAATCATAAAAATTTTTGACCCTTTTGAAATAAATTCTGTATGATCTGGACCCGAACCACCAAACTGACCATTACAGATATAGTTACTACCATCAGCAAGTTTTAATGCAGTATCATTTTCATCTTTTAAAAGTCCAAATATCTCGCCACTAAGTGTCTCTCCTGTTCTTAAAATAGTATTATAAGAGAGTGATTTTTGAGCAAAATCTACATCTATTCCTGTTGCAACACGGATTTTTGCTTTTTGAGCATCTGTAATTGGTACACTAATACTATTGTGTAGTGCTGTAGCATTTGTACCATTTGTACCGTCTGTTCCAACTGCTCCATTTGTACCGTTTGTTCCATTACAGCCAACCATTGATACTACCAAAAGTGTACTTGCTGCTAAACTTAACCATGTTTTCATTACTATTCTCCTAAATTGAATTTAGGAAGTATAGAACTTAAATATTACACAATAAACTTTTTTTAGTGACAGTAGAGTTGCTCTTTTAGTAGATATTAGAGAAAT
>WFNM01000066.1 GCA_015488615.1 Sulfurimonas sp. | reverse complement strand
GTGCTTATCTCTATCTTTGGAGTGAAAGTCTCTATAGTTAAGAGTTCTTCATCGAACTCTTCTACTACCTCACCTATCCCACTCACATTTGCACTCTTATAGCCGTAGATAAAAAATGGTACATCTGCACCTACTTTTAGTCCTATTCTTGCTAGTTCATTGAGACTGAGTCCAAGGTTGAGAGCATTGTTACACATCTTAAGATAGGTTGCAGCATCACTGCTACCACCACCAAGTCCAGCAAATGCAGGGATATTTTTCCTCACTGTTATGGCATACTTTTGCATAAGCTCTTCGAGTTTTTCTGAGGCAGTTGCTTCTTTTAGGGCAAAATAAGCTTTATATATGGTATTTTGCTCAGTTGTGCATGAGAAGTCACCTATGATTTTAAAGCTGTTTGCAGAGGCATCCGTCTCCTCTTTAGGAGTGAACTCAAGCTCATCATAGAGATTCTCTACCTGCATAAAACGCGAGATGATCTCATGATAAACACCACGAGTTCCTGTGATCTTTAAAAATATATTGACTTTGGCATAAGCTCTGTAGGTTTTCATATTCTCTCTATTTTTTGAGAAGTTTGCTAAGCTCGTCTAGCTCACTCTGCTCTGCAATATGAAGTGCAGCTCTATTTTGCTCTTTGACTTCTTCTATAAGTTCATTGCGTATGATAGCTACATCTCTTGGTGCATCTATACCTAGTTTTACCATACCATTTTCTATGCCTACAACTTTGACTACTATGTTATCGCCTATAAGTATTGACTCATCTAGTTTTCTTGATAGTACTAACATTCTATTCTCCCTAATTCATATTTTATCTTTTCATCCTTAATAGTTATAATGGAAATAGTATCTCCATTATCTAGCCAGTATGTACCCTTAGATTTCTCTTGAAAATCTTCAAGAGAGAGTTTTCTTCCTAGTCTTATATTGTCTTGATCGCCTAAGTAGACATTTTTTGGGATGTTTAAAGATTTTTTTATATCTAACTTCTTCTCATCCTCATAAAAAAACTGCCCTTCATTAAGACGTTCTAATGCACTTAAACTCCCAAACTCGACCCCAAGTCTCTGTGCAATGATACGACCAAGAGAACGAATATATGTTCCCTCACTCACAGTTGCCTCAAAAGTCACAAAAGGGTGGCAGTAGTGTATAAGTTTTGTTTCATAAATCGTCGAGTTTATCTTGTTCAACTCGAAGGGTATTCCTGCTCGTGCTAAATCATAAGCACGTTTACCGTTTATGCGTTTAGCAGAGAAGATAGGAGGTTCATACTCTAACTCACCTTCTAATGACTTTAGCACTTCTTCTACTCGCGTTTGTGTAAACTCTTCTAGTATATCGACATTTTCTACCATTTCACTATCTAGTGAGTCACTTTTCGCACCCAACCAAAGTGTTGCACGGTAAGCCTTTGGTGTTTTATTTAAAAAACGAAAAAGTTTTGTATGACTTCCAAAGCCTATGAGAAGAACTCCTTTAGCAAAAGGATCGAGTGTTCCTGAAAAACCTGCTTTTTTATCGTTGTACTTGCGTTTAAGAGAGTAAAGAAATTTGTTTGAGCCAATGCCACTTGGCTTATATGCTACAAAAAGTCTGTTCATCGCGTTTATAATCTCTCCACAAATGAAGCCAATATCTCGCGTTGTGTTCCTGCAAAATTAATACTTAGCTTAAACTCTTTTCCTGCACGACTTACACCGTTAATACGACCAGTTCCAAATATCTTATGCCGAACTAAATCACCTTTTTTAAAGGCTGTATTTTTTTCTACTATTAAAGAGCCATCACAAAGTCCTGCTTCGTTGAAAAATCTACTCTTAGCCAAATCACTTCTACGACCCTTATAAAAACGGCTTCCTGCATGAGAAAGTGTTAAGCCATCTTTGGCACGAGTCATAGAGACATAGCCTAAACGGCGCTCCTCTTCTAAGTCACTTCCATCACCTACTAAAGGCAAAAAGCCTTCTTCCATTCCTATAATAAAAACATGCTCAAACTCTAAACCTTTAGAAGCATGAATACTCATCATATAGATAGACTCACCCTCGACTTGATCCTGCTCACTTTGAAGTGTGAGTTCATTTAAAAACTCATCAAGTGAAGCCTCTGGGCTTTTTTTGATAAAGTCTCGGAAGAGTCCATAAAATTCATCCATATTGAGCACTCGCTCAGACTCATCTTGCATACCTTTGTAAATATCTTTGAGATGAAAAGTATCTTCGAGTATATCTATAAACTCGTAAGTTGATTCCTGTGATACACGAGAAACTTCATCAAGATTTTCTACAAAGTTTTTAAGTGTTGCTGCATTTTTCTTTTTCACTAGAGCTACTAGTGTTGCAAGTTCTGCTGTTTTTATATACTCATAGATAGAAGTTTCATTTGCTAGAGCAGCGAGTTCTATCTTGTCTACACTTGCTTTACCTAGTCCACGTTTTGGTTTGTTGACTATACGTTTGAGTGAAAAATCATCATGCGGATTCGTTATAACTCTCAGATATGAGATAAGATCTTTAATCTCTGCACGATCGTAGAAACGCAGTCCTCCAACAAGCTTATAGTTGATACCTGAACGATTTAAACCCTCTTCTATAGAACGAGAAAGTACATTCACACGGTAAAGAACTGCTATCTCTTTTGCTGAAACGCCACGATCTAGTAGTTTTTGAATCTTGACTGCTATCTTTCTTGCCTCTTCATTCTCATCCATAGAGTTAAGAACGGAAACCTCTTCACCATCCCCACGAGTGGCTATAAGTTGCTTTCCTAAACGCGAGCGGTTATGCTCTATAAGTGCATTAGCTACTTTTAAGATAGGTGTTTTTGAACGATAGTTCTCTTCAAGTTTAAAAACATTCGCACCCTTAAAGTCTTGATCAAATTCTATAATATTACGTATGTGAGCACCACGCCAGCCATAAATAGACTGATCATCATCTCCAACAACACAGATATTACTATGTGTTGTACAAAGTTTTTGAATGAGTTTAAGTTGCAACTCATTAGTATCTTGATACTCATCTATCATGATGTACTGGTATTTAGCCGAAGTAGCTTTTGCTAACTCTGGATTTTCATCAAGAAGTTTATAAGTAAGTGCTATCAGGTCATCAAAATCTACAAGATTATTCTCTTTTAAATAAACTTCATACTCTCTATAAACTTCTGCTATCTGCTTATAGTTGAAGAGTTCTGCTTGCTTGTAAGCATCATCTGGAGAGAGTAGTGAGTTTTTGTAGCGCGAAATTTCACTTGCGATGAGTGGTGTTGGGAGTTCAGTATTTATCTTTTTGATAATACGCTTTTTATCCTCTGTATCTATCACTACAAAGTTATTTTGCCTATTAAGAAGATGGATATGAAACTTCAAAAAGAGTAAGCCAAACTTATGAAAAGTACACAGAAGTGGTGGATAGGCGACATTTTCTATCATCGATAGAGAGCGTTCTCTCATCTCTTTGGCAGCTTTATTTGTAAAGGTAAGAGTTAAAGTATTTGAAGCAGGAATACCAAGCACTTCTATAAGATATGCTAAACGCGAGATAATAGTTGTAGTTTTTCCACTACCCGCTCCAGCTAAGATAAGCACAGGGCCTTCTGTCTGCTTTACAGCATCTGATTGAGAGGAGTTAAGTCGATTAAATATTTTTTTCATAAGTACCACTATAATTTTATATTACTTTTATTATAGCTAAATTATATAAATTTTCAGAAATGTATTGCAATTATTATAATTATGAGTTATAATTCCAGTATTATATTTACTTATAGGAATTATTATGTTAAAAGATTTTGCAAAATTACAGACCTTTATTATGGTTATAAAAGAGAAAAGTTTCTCAAAAGCATCAGCAAAACTAGGTATCTCTCAACCCGCTGTAACCCAGCAAATTAAGTTCATTGAGGACTATTTAGATACAAAAATTGTAGATAGAAAAAAGAATGGTATCATTCTTACTAAAGAGGGAGAAGATCTTTATAGAATCGCTCTTCGTTTAGAAAAAGCCATTCACAATAGCGAAAAAGAACTTCTAAAAATCATTAACAAAGAGTTTACTTTTGTTATGGGTTCTTCTTTTTCTATAGGAAACTATGTACTTCCAAACTATCTTGGTGAGATTAAAAAACGCATTGGCAATGAAGTTTTCATGAATGTTGGTGTCTCTTCGGACATAATTGAACAGCTAGAAGATAAAAAAATAGATGTTGCCCTTATAGAGTCACCAATTTTTAAAGATGGTATTATTTATAGAGAATGGGTAGAGGATGAGCTTGTTGTTTTCTCAAATCAAGCACTTAAAAAACATCTTACTGCTGATGACCTTTTAGGATTTGACTGGATTTGTAGAAATGAAGAGTCACACACAAGAAAACTCACTGCTGAAGTTTTTGAAGAGATTGGCGTACAGTGTAATAACTTTAATGTCATTGGTGTTTTAGCAAGTACCACTGCTATCAAAGAGTCAATTACTCATGCAAATAAAAATGATGAACGACCACTTGTCTCTATCATGTCCAGACATGTTATTAAGTCTGAGATTGAAAATGGTACTCTCTATGAAGCTAGACTTAAAAACCAAAAGATAAGTAGACATTTTTATATTGCCTATCTAAAAGAAAGAAAGCATGATGCCTTTGTAGATAATGTAGTCAACTTCCTTCTCTCTCTTAGCAAGGTTTAGAGAGAAAGAGGCTTATTTTAAAAATTTAGAATTTTCTGGATTATTTAAAAAAGAAGCCATTGAATTTTTCTCTCCTGTAGTATCTTGTGCTACAGGAACTTTACTAAGATCTTCTTGCTCTTTATAAACAGAGAGATTTATAAACACTGGTGTTTCATCTACTATGACCTGCATGATGCTTAGTAGAGGCACAGTCACAACACTTCCAAAATTATCTCCACCAAAGCCAGCTTCAAAGATTAAACACTCATCTTCTATTCGTGCCGTCTCGAAAGTATATCCTGCAAGAAAGAAAAGTGTGAGAGGTCGAAACTCCGCATTTATATCCTCTGGAAGTTCTGGATAAAAATCTACTTCTTCTATTTTACAGAGTATTCCAAAGTTTTGCTCTTTCTCAAAAAAGTGAACAATTATATCTTGCAAGCTTCTTTTCATTATTTGGGCGAACCCTTTTTCATCTATTACATTTTCTAACAAATTATTTCCCTTAAATTTTCTTCTGCAATTATATCGAAATCTATCATAGCATTCATTAAAGCTAACTTTTTATAGCTTTTCACACTCTCAACTTCTATATCAGCCTCAAATATTTTTCCCTCATCTAAATATCGCTTTCGTGTTGTACCTTTAAGGAGTGGAGACTTCGGTGTTAACCATCTCTTACCATCATAAAGGGCGATATTCGCGATGCTTGTATCTGTAATAAGTCCATTTTTTACTATAATAATTTCATCATTAGCATCTTTTTGAGTAAAATGCTTATCAATCAAGTCGCGTTTTGTATACTTTTTATCATAAATAATAGTGTCATCATAGATAAGTTTAAAAGATTTGATTTCGCGTTTGGTATATTCAAGATAAGAGATGTTTATCTCTTGGCTATCATAAACTACACGACAACGATAGAGTCCTTTTTTTGGAGGAGAAAGAAGTGAACTTAGATCATAATACTCTGATGCTTTAAGAGAGTCTAAAACACTCTCTAAGCGCTCTTGATGGTAAGAAAGATTATAAACCTTTCCATCAAGAGCTTTTATAGTTTCTAAAAAAAACTTACTCACTAAAAAGTTCTGTGGAGAGATAACGCTCACCAGTGTCACAAAGAATAGTCACTAAAGTTTTTCCAGCAAACTCTGGTCGTGAAGCTATCTGCATAGTCGCCCACACATTTGCTCCAGCAGAGATACCCACAAGAAGACCCTCTTTTTTTGCAAGCATACGAGCTGTCTCAATCGCATCTTCATTACTTACCTTTATAACTTCATTGTAAACAGTAGTATCAAGGTTTTTAGGAATAAACCCAGCACCGATACCTTGAATCTTATGTGGAGATGGTGACTCACCAGAGATAACTGCTGAGGCTTCAGGCTCAACTGCAACGATAGTAATATTTTCTATCTCGCGTTTAAGAACATGAGAAGTTCCACTAAGTGTTCCACCTGTTCCTACTGCTGCTACAAAAACATCTATCTCCCCATCTGTATCACGAAGAAGCTCTGGAGCTGTTGTAAGTTCATGTACTTCTGGATTTGATGGATTTTCAAACTGCTGGAGTACCACTGCATTTTGAGTTGTCTCCTGAAGCTCATTTGCTTTAGCTATAGCTCCATTCATCCCTTTAGCAGCTGGAGTCAGAACTAGCTCTGCACCTAAAGCTTTTAGAAGATTACGACGCTCCATACTCATAGACTCAGGCATAGTCAAAATAAGCTTCAAGTTTTGAGCAGCACAGTTCGCAGCAAGTGCTATACCTGTGTTACCACTAGTAGGCTCTATTATAGTTGTATCTTTAGTGATAAGTCCAGACTCTAGTCCTTTTTTTATCATATGAAGACCAATTCTATCTTTCACTGAACTCGTAGGGTTCATAAACTCACACTTTCCAAGGATAGTTGCTCCAGTAAGTTCTGATGGCGTGTTGAGTCTTACTAATGGAGTGTTACCTACTAATTCTGTAATATTATTTGCTATATTCATAAATCTGCTTCCTTTGTTGGCATATTTTACACTAAAAAAGTTATGCTTACAACTTTTCTCTCCATAGTGTTGCCTTTTTTTGCTAAAATTGTAAAAAAGAGTATTTATGGCAACTTATAATAGTGATGGAAAAAAACTTGTAGATGTAGAGTATGATGTGATAATAGAAGTTGGTGACATTGTAGATGGGATGAGAGTTCTTTCAGTAAATGCACAAAATAGCGAAGAGTATGCTGTTTTCTTGCTAGAATCAAACACTAGAGTTAGCTGTTACATTTTTGATGAAGTATTTATTATTGGGAAGGCTGATAGTTTTGAAAATCTTAGTGATGCTATTGAAGCTTGGAGTAATGAGGAGATTTAAGTATTTACTAAATTTTTGAGTAAAAAAAAGGCTAGAACCTAAGTCCTAACCTTTGATTTGAAAGTGGAGATAAATTCTAAAGGATTATGCCATTTGTGCAGCAACTTCTGCAGCAAAGTCATCTTCAGCTTTCTCAATTCCTTCACCTACTTCAAGGCGAATAAACTCAGTAATCTCAGCAGTTCCGCCAGCAGCTTTAGCTGCTTTCTCAACCGCTTGAGCTACAGTAAGCTTATCATCCATAACAAAGTTTTGGTCAAGAAGACACTGCTCTTTATCAAGAGTAGAATTATCAGAGATAAAACGAGCTAAAGATCCAGGAACAATTTTGTCCCAGATTTTTTCTGGCTTGTTTTGTGCTTTTAACTCAGCTTTGATATTTTCTTCAGCTTGTGCTAGAACTTCATCAGTAAGTTGGCTCATAGAGACATATGATGGAACATTTTTCTCTTTTTTGCCTAAACGAGCTAACTCAATGTTCTCTTTTTTGATAACTTCGATACGTCCAGTAGTTTCACTAGCAACATATGCAGCATCTAAATCTTTGTAAGAAAGAGTAGATGGCTTCATAGCAGATGCATGCATAGCGACTTGTTTCATAAATGGACGAAGTGCCTCTGCAGTTTTCTCAGAGTCACATTTAGCAGTAACAACAACAGCGATGCGGTTGTTAGAGTGAATGTAACCATTTAAAGAAGTAGTTGCATCAGCAGTTAGTGTAGCAAAACGGCGAAGTTCAATCTTTTCACCGATTTTGATTACTTCTGCTTGAAAAGTTGCCCCAAATGGTGATGCATTAAATGCAGCAACATCAGCAGGTTGGTTAGTAAAGATATCTTCAGCAGTATCTTGAACTAACTTTTGGAAACCTTCATTTTGTGCAACAAAGTCAGTCTCAGAGTTGATCTCTATAACTGTAGCTTTTGAAAAATCATCAGCTATTTTGATTCCTGCAAGACCTTCAGCAGCAACACGATCAGCTTTTTTAGCTGCTTTTGCGATACCACGTTCTTTTAGAAGTTCAGTTGCCTTAGCCATGTTTCCATCAGCTTCAACAAGAACTTTTTTACAATCCATCATCGGAGCATCAGTAGATGCTCTGAGTTCTTTAACCATTGCTGCTGTAACTGCTGCCATGATTATGCTTCCTCTGTTGCTGCTACTTCTTCAGTTGCAGCTTCTTCTTCAGTTTGCTCTTCTTCAGCTGGTGCATCACGTAGTGCTTTACCTTCGTTGATTGCAGCAGTCATTTCACGACAGAAAAGTTGAATAGAACGGATAGCATCATCGTTACCTGGAATTGGATAGTCGATTAAGTCTGGGTCACAGTTAGTATCTAGTGGAGCTACAACTGGAATCTTAAGACAACGAGCTTCTAGAACTGCGATGTGCTCTTTCACTGCATCTACTACAAAAAGCATATCAGGAAGTTTTTTCATGTTACGGATACCACCGAAATATGCTTCTAGTTTAACTTTTTGACGCATTAACATTAGTTTTTCTTTCTTAGTAAGAAGATCGATTTGACCATTTTCTTCCATTTCGGAGATAACATCTAGTTTACGGATAGACTTTTGAATAGTTGGGAAGTTAGTAAGCATACCACCTAACCATCTGTTATCTACGTAAGGCATGTTACAGTCAAGTGCTGCTTGCTTTACAGAGTTACGAGCTTGTTTCTTAGTACCAACGAAAAGAATAGTTTGCCCTTCAGCAGCTGCGTCCATTACGATTGTATAAGTGTTACGGAAATAACGTAAAGTCTTTTGTAAGTCAATTATATAAATATTCTTACGAACACCGAAGATATATTTTTTCATTTTCGGGTTCCAACGACGAGTTTGGTGTCCAAAGTGTACACCACATTCTAATAGGTCTTTCATAGTTACCATAGGTAATCCTTAAAGGCTATTTTTCAAGCCAGAAATTTGTTAGTTTACTTTGAAAATGTCGGACAATTTTTCTCTAAAAAGAGGGTTGCACTAACTTTTGACATTATCTGTTTAATATTTTCTTCTATATATTGAGAAGAAAAATCCGCGAATTATACTCAAATAATATTTAATTTTAGCTTTTGAGATTCAGTATAAAAAAATATTATAATAAATAAGATCCATTTCAAATTACTTTTATATTTAATTATGTATAGTATGACACTATTATTAAAAAAGGGAAGAAAATGAATAAGCCTCTACTATTATCTTTAGCTACTGCCGCCATTCTAACTTCAAACTTAGATGCACAATCTTTGTATGAACGCATACAGTCCATGGAGCTTCATATGAAGCAAATGAATGAAGAAATCATAATGCTGAAAGCTCAAGAAGCAAAAGATGCACAAGCTACTATAAACTCAGATGATGAAGAAGAAGATCCAGTTGCAGTAAATTCTGATGAAGAGGAAGATAATGATGCAGATGTCTCTGATGAGGAAGAAGAAGAAGATGATGATGATGGAGAAACAGTTGAAGACCGTTTAACTGACCTCGAAGAGAGTGTTACTGATTTGAATAAACACACAAATGGTTCTCACTTAAAATTTAATGTTGACTATAGATTTGCTGTGAATAATCTTCAGTATAAGATGGCAAATGGGAAAACAGAAGGAAATGATGCATTCATGACAAACAGATTATGGATCAACATGAACTGGAAAGCAACAGATAATCTTAGCTTCACTGGACAACTCGCCTATAACAAAGCATTCGGAGCACGCAGTGGAGCTAATGGTGCACCTTTTGAAACATTTGACTGGATTACAAGTGAAAATCCATATGATGGTATAGTCCGTGTTCGCTCAGCATATTTCTTTTATAAAAATGATACTTTTATAGGTACTGATATTCCTTGGACATTTAGTATAGGTCGTCGTCCCTCTACAAATGGCCATCTAATAAATCTTCGTGATGATGATCATGCTGCATCACCAATGGGGCATACAATTAATGTTGAGTTTGATGGTTTAAGCTCAAAATTTGCATTTGAAAATCTTACTGGTGTAGATGGAATGTATGTAAAATTTTGTGCTGGACGTGGTGGCACAAATGCTGGTCCTAGATTTTCTCCTGCACCATATGCACAAATTAAGAGTGCAGTTCCAGACATCGACTTAGGTGGACTTATATTTGTTCCATACAATGATGGACAGTATGGAGTTGCAACACAATATTACTATGCTAATAATTTAATTGATGTTAAAAATCCACAAAATCTAGCTGATGGATTCAAAACAGTTGGTGGTCTCCATAGTTTTACCGCTAATTTTACAATGAATGGTATTGGTGATGAGTGGAGTGACTACCTTGATGACACTTTTTTCTTTGTTAGTGGTGCTATGAGTATTACCAATCCTAAAAAGAATGAAGGCATGCTAGGTAGTGCTCCAGGAAAGAGTGTAACAGGTTATTCAGCATGGATTGGACTACAAATGCCATCTCTTGTGAGTGAAGATGGGAAATGGGGAATCGAATATAATAAAGGAAGTAGATATTGGAGAAGTATCACATATGCAGAAGATACAGATATAGGTTCTAAACTTGCAACCCGTGGTGATGCTTATGAAATTTACTTTACTGAACCACTTATAGAAGATATATTATCTCTTCAAGTCCGTTATACATACTTAGACTATAAATATGCGGGTAGTAATGGGTTTTTTGGAAATACTTCAGGAGGTTCTGCACCCATCAGCGATACGATGCTAGTTCCAAATGGTACTGGCGGTTTTGTTAATGGTGCCAGCAACTATGTCGATAAAGCCCAAGACATCCGTTTCTACTTACGTTATAGATACTAAGCTTAGATATTTTTACCGACTGAAGTCAGTGTTACTGGTTCCACCTCTCCTGAGGTGGAACGAGGTTTCGTAACACCGGTTTTAACCGGTCTACAACTTTTATTACCGACTGAAGTCGGTGTTACACGGCTTGTAAAGCTTCTAGTTCCTCTTTCACTTTCGCTACATGTTCTTTCACTCTTACCTTTTCAAAAAGACCTTTTACAATACCTTCTGGATTTATAATAACAGTTGTTCTTACAATCCCCATATACTCTTTTCCATAATTTTTCTTCAGCTGCCAAACACCATATTCTTGCATCATATCTGTAGATTCATCACTTAAAAGTGTGATACCTAGATTCTGTTTTTCTATAAAGTTACGATGCTTTTTTGTTGTGTCTGCACTTACACCTATAATAATCGCGTTTAAGTCACCAAAGTCTGGTGCAGCCTCAGTAAACTCACAAGCTTCAGTCGTACATCCCGGTGTATTGTCACGAGGGTAAAAGTAAAGAACTACCCATTTACCTTTTAAGTCACGAGAACATATCTCAACATCATCTTGGTTAGGGAGACAAAACTCCGGTGCTTTTTCATCAATTTTTATCATTATAATTTTCCTTAGTTTTAAAGTTTAAAATACAAAAAGTAGAAGATAAACCCAAATACCAGTAAATGAGGTAAAGATAATCCCTAAAAATGTTTTTATTGCCATTATCTTATGGCGTTTAGAATAGATACCAGGAATATAACCTTTTTTAAAGTGAATATTTCCAGTAATAACAGTCATACTCCAGTAAAAAAGCATAGTTATAGCTATAAGAATATGAAGCACAAGTACAACTAATGCATATGTATAAGGCACAGCACTTCCGCTCATAAAGACATCAAAACCACCACCTACACGAACACCAAGTTCAAAGTAAGCAACAACAATCACAGCAAATATAAAAAGAAAGTTTTGCACTATAGTATGAAGAACATACATCTTTTTTCTTGCTAATAGAATAGCCCCATAAACTAGCAGAGGTAAAATAGCAACGATAAGAGTTACCATATCCATAAAAAGCGGTGCTGATGTGCCCAAAAAACCTGGTTTAAACATATAGTCCATTAGAGTCGCCTTTTTGTTTTAATTTTGTAGTATACAAAAACTAAAACAACTAAAAGAGCTACTACAACTATAGTTATCTGCTTTAAGTACAGACTTATAAGTTCTTGGTTTTCCCCAAGTATATAGCCTAATAATACAAGAATAAATGCCCAAATACCCGCTCCTAAAGTTGTAAAAAGTGAGAACTCTACTAAGTTCATACGAGCTAGTCCTGCGGGTATGGAAATAAGTTGGCGAATCCCAGGAATCAGACGACCAGTGAATGTGGAAATATGTCCATGTTGCTTAAAGAACTCTTCCATTTTAAGGAGTGTTATCTCTTTAATAAAGAAATACTTTCCATACTTTACTAAGAAACTTCGACCAAGTGTGAGTGCTAAAAAGTAGTTAATGAAGGCACCCACAAGAGAACCAGCAAGAGCAGAAAGTAAAATAAGTCCAACACTCATTTCTCCTTGACTCGCTAAATATCCAGCAGGGATAAGAACAATCTCACTAGGGAAAGGAACAAAGCTGCTCTCAATTGCCATCATAATAAAGATTCCGATGTATCCCCAGTCAAAAATTAAGTCTACTAAAAGTTGTGCGTATTCATGTATCATTTTATACCTTTTTTGTTAATGCATCTATCATTTTTTTTGCCACATCTTTTTGAGAATGTGCTAAAAGTTTTGTGCTTTTTTCTTCTAAGTTAAGAGTGCTCAGTGCTTCAAGAAGTTTAACCTTGAGTGTATCACCTTCTCTCTCACACCAGCCCATAGAGTTTTCTACTATAAACACTGCATTATGGTACTGATGATCTCCAGCAGCATAAGGATAAGGCACATAAAAAGCAGGACAGCCATTTGTCGTAAGTTCCCAGAGTGTACTAGCTCCTGCACGACTAACAGCTAAATCAGACCGCTCTATAAGTGAGGCCAACTCTTTAGTAAATCCATAAAGTTCTACCTCGACACCAAGAGCTTTGTACTCACTCTCTACTCGCTCAAAATCAGCTTCACCAGCTTGATGGAGTATCTTTATTCCTGCACTATTTAGATCTTTTGCCACGCTAAGAGCCAAATCGTTAATAGCTTTTGCCCCATGACTCCCGCCTAAAAAGACAATAGTTTTAAGTTCACTACGGACTCTCGCAGTTTTATAAAAAACCTCTTTAACAGGATAACCTTGTATCTCAGACTCTTCATCATAAGCAGAGATAAAAGATTTTGCAAATGGCTTAAGAAGAGCGTTGAGTCTTCCAGGAACTGCATTTTGTTCATGAATAAACAGCGGTATAAAACAGCTAAGGCTTGCAAAAGAAGCAGGTGCTGCAGAGAAACCTCCTACACTATAAACTGCTTTTATCTTATGATGTTTAAGTAAAGATCTTGCTTGAAAAAAACCTCTTATCACTTTGTAGAGTGCTAGTAATTTTTTAAGACCTTTTTGATTGACAACACCTGTAGTCTCTAAAAAGTAGACCTTTGAGAAGTGACTTTTCTCGCCAAAGTACTTTCTATCTTGTCCATGACTAGAACCTATAAAAATGAGTTCATGTCCATCCTGAACACCAGCTTCTCCAAGTGCATCAGCTATCATAAGATGGCCACCAGTTCCACCACCTGTTATACATATTTTCATAAATTATGCTCCTCTTCTTCTTGTTTTTTATCCATCTCAACATTGTTTGAGGCCATCAAAACCATACCAACACCAAACGCAGCCCCCAGCATCGCAGAACCGCCATAAGAGAGAAAAGGTACACTAATACCTTTAATCGGAGTAATTCCACTGATTCCATAAGCATTTACTAGAAATGCAAAGGAAAGGATGAGTCCTATACCTATACTAAAAAGATATACAATCTTATCCTGCGAACGGTTAGCCACTTTAAAAATTCTTTGTATCATCCAGAGAAAAATCACAACGACAAAAAGTACCCCGAAAAAGCCAAACTCTTCAGCAAGACCAGCAAGAACAAAGTCTGTATGTACCTCAGACAAGAAGCCTAACTTAAAAGTACCATTTCCGATGCCTACACCAAAAAAGCCACCATTATTTATTGCGTTTAGTGAGTGTCCAATTTGATAAGGTTCTACCTCAACTGGCACTCGAAGTTTATCAGCTAACGATGCAGGAAGTATCTCTAAAACAGAGTTTTGTGCTAATGCCCACCACGATTTTATACGCAGAATTCTATGCTCTGCTGTAAATATAAAAATAAGAATAGCAGTAAAAATACCACCAAGTATAGTAAGAAAAAAGCGAAAACTACTTCCTGCAAAGATAAGCATAAACAGAAGTGTTAAGCCAAGAACAACAACCTGCCCTAAATCTTTTTGCAAAAAGGCTATGATGAACATAGCCCCGATGAAAATAACTCCATAAGGTGTAAAGCGTTTGAACTCATTTGAGAGCCCCATACCATCATGATGCCCTAGCTTACGAGAAAAACTCCAAGCCAAAAAGTAAACAAAACCGACCTTAAAAAACTCTACAGGAGCTAGAGAAACACCTCCAAACTTTATCCAACGTTTTGCTCCACCTACAGCTGATACCATACTCTCAGGCATAAAAGGCATGGCTATCATCAAAAAAAGTGACCCAAAAAAAAGAGCAAAACCTACACGTTTAAGCCAAATATCCGGATTGAGACGAGATAGCCCAAAGATAATACTAATACCTAAGAAAGCAAAAACAGCCTGACGAACCACAAAGTGAAACTCATTTACATTAAAAAGAAGTGTCGTATAAGATGCTAGTGTATAAGAGAGGACCACACTAATCCCTATTAAAATAGAGACGAGAGTAAAAAGTTTTTTGTCTGCGTTCACGCTAACTTACTTTATTTTGTTTATTTTTAAAACAAACTCAACTTCTGGCTGAGATATGTGTAACTCTTTTGAGATCGTTTCAACTGAAACACCCTGTTTAAATAATGAAAGAATCTTCTCATCATCATTACCATGTACAGAGGTAGGAATACTAATCTGTTTTACACCACTTTCTAAGGCAGCCATTCGGTTGGCTATCTCAACATCGATAGCATTTATATTTTCTTGAAGTTGCTTAAGCCCTAAACTTAAAGGTTGCACCATATCATAAACACTGCGCTCTATCTCTTCATAAATTTGTTCATCATTCATACGTTGCGAGTTCTCTTTTATACTTCCTTGCGTTTCACCAAGAGTTTTTTTCAAGTAAAAAAGTTCACGATTTAAGTCTTCTACAACACTAGCAACTGAACGAATATTTTTTGAGTACTGTGAATCTTTGGCATAAACAAAGTAAAGTAAGTAGAGGATAATTCCTGCCATAGCTACAACTATGTACTCTATATTAAACTGGGCTAGGTTCATTATTTTCTCTCCTTTGCTTCACGGATGAGAATACGCTCTCGTGCTGTCATATAAGCGCCCCACTCTTTTTCATCGCGTTCATGCATCTTTAGTATTTTTACTAATTTTTCATCTACTGCTTGAAAAAAAATAGGTACATCATGCTGTGGATAGACAGGCATATCTATACGTCCATAGTAGACTTTTTCTGGTTCTAAAATAGCATCTTTAAGTTCAAAATATTCAAATCCTATAGCATCTATCTCTGACTTAGTAGTAAGTGATAATCTTTTAGGAATTTCATTTTTTATAAACATCTCTAGAGCATCTATCTTTCTATGCAACTCAACTACAAGCTCTAAAAGTATAGGATCACTTTCGCGTGTATCACCTCTTGCTTTTGCAAGTTTAAGCCACTGGCTTATCGGGTCTTCATCTGATTCACTAAGTTTTTGATATTCTCTCTCGTAAGCTTCTTTATCTACATCTGCCTCACTTAAAACAAGACTAATCGGAGCTTTTACTAAACGCGGAGTGCTCATGCTGCTATCCTATCTAAAACGATAAGTATGAAAAAGGCAATACCAAGATAGCCATTAACTGTAAAAAAAGCACGATCAATCTGCTTAAAATCACGACGGACAAGCTTTTGCTCATAGGCAAGAACTAATCCCGCACCAAAGGCCGCAATAAATGCGAATATCCCAAGTCCAGCTGCCCAAACAAACAGAATCCAAAAGATTACACTCAAACCATGAAAAAATGCTGAGATAAAAAGAGTCGCCTCAGCTCCATACATAGAGGGGATAGAGTGCAGACCCTTTTCTTTGTCAAAATCGATGTCTTGAAGTGAATAAAGCAGATCAAAGCCTGCGACCCAAAAGATAACACCTAGAGAGAGGAGCACTGACCAAAGAGGGATGCTAGCACTCACAGCCACAACTCCAGCGATAGGAGCAAGACCAAGGGAGATGCCAAGAATGATATGAGCTAAAGAAGAGAAACGCTTGAAGTACGAGTAAGATCCTAAAACCATGAGAATAGGAATAGAAAGTCCAAATGCCAAAGAGTTGATCATGTAGGCTACGGCTACAAATATAAAAGCATTCACTCCGATAAAGAGTAAAATAGTCTGAGCATTAAGTCTACCATCGACATTTGGCCTGCTCGCTGTTCTTGGGTTCTGTGCGTCTATGTCACGATCGGCATAACGGTTCACACCCATAGCAAAGTTACGAGCTGAGAGGGCTGCAAAAACTCCCATGATAAGCAGATAAAATCCAAACCAACCATCAGCAGCCACAACCATAGCGATGAAAATAAATGGCAGTGAAAAGATCGAGTGTTCAAACATTACTAACTCGTTAAAATCTTTTAATTTTTGTATATATTTTTGCAAAAAGTACCTTTTTTATATAATAAGCCTTATTTTATCTAAACTTGTTTTAAAATGATATAATTTCATCATGAAACAACTCGCAATAATTGGACCTACAGCTTCTGGAAAAAGTGATTTAGCCATTAAAATCGCTCAAAAAATTGATGCTTATATACTTTCCATAGACTCACTAAGTATATACAAAAAGATAGATATAGTCTCTGCAAAGCCCTCAAAAGAGGAGCTGGCATCTGTCAAGCACTTTGGCATAGATGAGATCTACCCTGATGAACATTTTAGTGTAGAAATCTTTATAGAGCTTTATAAAAAGGTTGTAGACTCTTGTAAAAAGAATAGTAAAAATTTAGTAATTGTTGGTGGAACTTCCTTTTATCTGAAGTCACTTATGCAAGGTTTATCGACTCTTCCAAAAATAGATGAAGAGGTAAAATCTCGTGTAGCCTTACAGATAAAAGAGCTAGAGAAGTGTTATGAGATGCTTACAGCAAAAGATCAAAAATATATGCAAAAGATAGATAAAAATGATAGCTACCGTATAGAAAAAGCTATGCTCATTTACAAGGCATCAGGTCTTACTCCAAGTGAATGGTTTGAGCAAAATCCACCACTCCCTATAATCGAGAAGATGCCTATCTATAATATTGCCGTTGAGAGAAGTGTTTTAAGAGAGAGAATCTCCAATCGTACAAATAAAATGCTTGAAATGGGACTCATAGATGAAGTCTGTTATCTGGAGAAAAAGTACTCGCGTTTGCCAAATGCTATGGGGAGTATTGGGATTGTTGAAGTTTTGAATTATCTTGATGCAAAAGTATCAAAAGAGGAGATGATTGAACTTATATCGACTCATACTGCACAGCTTGCTAAACGCCAACAAACTTTTAATAAAAATCAATTTGATGGGATTATATCTGCTCCCCTAGAGGAACTTGAAGAGATTATCCTCTCCCAGTAACTTCTAGTAAGTGGTAACCAAATTGTGTTTGGATTGGTCCATAAACGACACCAACATCACCAGAAAAAACTGCTTTATCAAACTCTGGAACCATCTGTCCTGGTCCAAACTTTCCTAAATCTCCACCCTCTGCGGATGAAGGACAGCTAGAGTTTGCTTTTGCAACATCCTCAAATTTTTTACCATTTTGTATCTCTGTTTTTAACTCATTACACTTTGCTTCACTATCTACTAAAATATGTCTTGCTGTTGCCCATGCCATATTTACTTCCTTTTTATTAAATTCATGAAATTATAGCAGACTTAATTGAATTTACTAAATTGTTCTATCGACTTCAAAAAATATTTACTACTGTATTATTTTAAAAAATCAAAGGATACCCATGTTTAAAATACTCTCAGCAGCCCTTATCGCCCTATTTTTAGTAGCTTGTAGCTCAAAAAGTGAAGACCTCTCACATGTAAATGCAAAACTTGTAGTAGGAAAATCACTTGCGAACCTTACTTTTAACGATCAGTTTGGAAAGCCACATACTCTTCCATCTGATACAAAGAAAGTAATATTTGCCTTTAGTAAAGATGCAGCACATACTTGTAATGACTTCTTTGTTACACAAAAGCCAAGTTACTTAAGTGATTACAAAACAGTTTTTATAGCTGATGTAAGTGCAGCACCTTCTTTCATAAGAAGTATGTTTATTATGCCAGGCCTCAAAGATTATAGACACATAGTTTTAATCTTGGATAACAAAGCAGAAGCAGCACCTTTTAGAAAAGATGTAAATACTGAAAAAATAGTTGTTGTTTACCTTGATAAGGGTAAAATCACTGCTATAAAAACTCTAAATACTGCAAAAGAACTTCAAGCGACTATAGAAGCTAAATAGCTTTATAACTCTAATAGCACGGTATCTCGCCGTGTTGACTCAAACTTTCTACATCCGCTCTCAAATGCAGCACCCTCACCTACTAGGATACACTTATGTTTTGCACGAGTAATAGCAGTATATAGAAGTTTTGTATTGTGCATGATGAAGTGTGTAAAACTCATAGGAATAACAACTATATCATACTCCATACCCTGTACTTTATGGATAGTAAGAGCATAAGAGAGCATAAGATGGCTTTTGAGTTCTTCATACTCATAGACCACAACTACATCCTCATTTGGATAGAAAACAAAGAGTTGCTCTTCTTCCTCTTCTATCTTAAAAAGAAGCCCGCTCATACCATTAAATATTCTCCGAGTGTTAGACTCTTCACCCATCTTGAAGCCATCACCACTCCATGAGGTCATGTTTTCATTTTTGGTATGGACTACTTTATCCATTAGTCGAAATTCTAAGCCTCCACGTTTAACACACTGTTTTGGATTGGGATTAAAGTATTCTTGTAAAACTTTGTTTAGGTTATTACTCCCAAGTATCCCCCCTTTCATAGGTGTTATTACCTGGAAATAGTTGAGATACTCTTTTATCTGTTTATTTTTCAATCGGTAGCGTGCTTTTTCTATAGACGCAACTACTCTGTGCATAATCTCTACAACTATATTTTGAGAATTTTCTTCTCTAAGTTCTTTAAGCTCAATAACTGAGAGTTGATTTTTCAGAGCATAATAGTTTTGAATATTTACTTCCACAAACTCAAAGTCATCATACTTCTCTCTATAGTGAGGTACTTCTCCCTTGCGAATATCATTCGCTATAAGAGTGATAGCCTGTTCTTCGCTCTGACGAAATATCTTTGTAAGTTTTACTGTAGGAGCTAACTCCAAAGTCAGAGCATCAGAAAGTACATTCCCAGCTCCAATGGGAGGGAGTTGCGCATCGTCCCCTACAATGATGATGATAGCTTTACGAGAGATCTTCCCCAAAAGTCGAGCAAAAAGTGAAGAGTTTATCATAGAGGCTTCATCTATTAGCACAACAGAATAAGGAAACTTATCTGCTGACTCATGTTTTATAAGCAGAGACTGAATAGTCGCCGACTCATAACCTGTGGTATCGCTTATGCGTTGAGAGGCTATACCACTAAGAGCACATGTCATTATCTCTTTTTTATCAAAGCGAGTATTCAATAGATTGAGCAGTGTTTTTGAGGTCGTACTTTTTCCTGTTCCTGCATACCCTACGAGTAAAAGGATAGAGGCACCCTCGTTTATTTTCACAACAGCCTCTTTTTGCTGCTCACCAAGCTTAAGTTCTGAGTCTTCTAAAAATTTATCTAAATCTTTGACAAAGCTTCCTCTATTCATCTTTGCACGAGTGCGAAACTCATCATAGATATACTTTTCAGCATCATAAAGACGTGCAGGAGAAACACGATCATTTTTCATAATGACAATACTACCCTCCCCTACTCTTTCCACAAGAGCACCCTCATAAAGATATTCTTTTTGAGAAAACATCAAAAGTTCATCGAGACCTGAAAAAAGTGCCTCTTTTGAAATACATGAGTTCCCTTGTGCCTCACAGTAGTTCAAAAGTACATAATCCATAGCAGAGCTGATACGTCCCTCATTTTCTCTCTCTACTCCCATCTTCAATGCTAATTCATCTGCACGTTTAAAGCCTATGGAGTTTATATTTGTCAGAATATAAGGATTGTCTTTTATCTTTGTACATGGAGAGTCAACATCTTTCATCGCAGTGGCAATAGTGGTAAGTAGAGTTGGTGAAACTTCAAAAGGAGAAAGAAATTCTCCTAAAAGCCGCATAGATCGAAACTGTTTCCATGAAGCTTGAATCTTTTTGAGACGTTTTTCTTTAATGCCTTTAAACTCTAATAATTGCTCTATATCATTATCTAAAATATCAATAAGACCCTCTTGACCGAACTTCTCTATCAAATCAGCAGAGAGCTTTTTTGTAAAACCTTTAATAATTTTATTTAAGAAGAAAAAGAGTTCGTTTTGGTTTACTTTGAGAGTCTCAAACTTAAAAGTTTTTCCATGCTTTTTGTGCTCATCCCAAAAGCCAGAGAGGGTAATAGCTGATCCTTTGATACTCTCAATATTACTCTCATAATATGTCCCACTTATCTTCTCTCCGCTTTTTAATACAGCAATGAAAAAGCCCTCATCTTCAAAAAGTATTCTATCGATCTGACCGATAAGTGTAGTAGCCAAATCTATTTCCTTTCTCTTATTAAAATTCAGACTATTTAGTCACTATCGCATAACTTATTTCTAAAATCTCTCTATGTCTTTTGATATATTTATTTAAATCTTTTAACTTTAAGTTCTTTATTTTTACTAGCTCTTCTTCAGAGTGACCAAGTGCATAACCTTTATAATACTCCATAAAAGTACGGTTTAAACGCTGACTCATAGTCTCTACTCTTAGAGGCTCACTTCCAAGTAAAAACTTCTTTGTCTGTTCTAGTTCTTCTTTTGTAACACCATCTTTTACAAACTTTTCAATAACTTCCACTACTGTTGCTTTTGCTTCATCCATAGAGTCTAGTTTTGTCTGTAAATACCCACTCATATAAGAGCTAGATTTACTTACATGAATACGAGCATAAGCAGAGTAAGCAAGCCCACGCTTCACACGTATTTCCTCCATTAAACGACTTCCAAACCCACCAGCCCCAAGAATAAAAGTTGCTACCCTTGCCTTGTAATATTCCTCATCATCTACACGCATAT
Source organism: Sulfurimonas sp. (assembly GCA_015488615.1). Lineage (GTDB taxonomy): Bacteria > Campylobacterota > Campylobacteria > Campylobacterales > Sulfurimonadaceae > Sulfurimonas. The sequence continues at coordinate 2,719 of WFNM01000066.1, read as the reverse complement.
TATACGGAGAACCAAAATAAATATATGCCTGTTTTGTCTCTTTTTTAATGATGTCTGTTTTTGGTGTTTTTCTTACATCAAAGTGTGGTACTTTTGTAGCAGTTCCTACTTCTAAACTCTCTAAAACTTTTTTCATGTTTTTCTTAACTTCATCTAGAGTTAAATCACCACCAACGACTACAATAGCACGTGATAGCACAATATGCTTCTCTATGAAATTCTTTACATCAGAAAGTTTTATACTCTTTACACTTTCAATAGTTCCACTTGATGGCTCTCCTAAAACAGTTCCCTCAAACATAATCTTTTTCAGATTATTAGCTGCAATATAGTCAAAATCATTCTCTTTACTGCTCAAACTTCCAAGTGTCATAGTTTGAATTTTACTCATACTACTTTGTGTGTAGTTAGGATCTTTAATGAGTTCTGTAAGTTCTTTGAGTGCAGTCTTATATTCTTCTTTGAGTGAACTTATCTCTATTACAAAAGTCTCAGTTCCAGCATGTGCTGAAATACCAATTGCTTTAGATTCAAGTTTCTCAGCAAAAGCATTAGAACCTAAAGCTTTTGTTCCTTCATTTAAAAGCTTTGCAGAAAACTTCGCTAGTCCTGCTTTTTTTGTATCACTGATACTGCCGCTATCTGTAAATACAATCTGTGTTGTCACAATAGGAAGTCTTTTATCCTCTTCGAATATCACAGGGATATTCACACCCTTGATTTCAATATGCTCTATTTTTGCTGCCATAAGTAGTTGTCCTAGTAGTAAAAGTATTGGTAATAATTTCATTATTTACTCAAATATCTCTAAAGTTTCATAAGCAGTATTTCTCACTGCTGGTGTTTCATCTATATCACGGATGAGTTGTACCATTTCCTCTTTTGCCATCGCATATGCGGCACCTGCTGAACTTACAACATTCTCTTCCATCATAGTCGAGCCTAAGTCATTCGCTCCAAATCGCAGTGCCATCTGTCCGATATAAGGACCCTGTGTTACCCAAGAACTCTGTATATTTTCTACATTGTCTAAGTAGAGGCGTGCTACTGCTAGTAAACGCAGGTAACGGTTAGAAGAGGGTTTCTCCATATCTGGAATAAGTGCTAAAAGTTCAGTGTTTTTTCCCTGAAAACTCCACATGATAAACGCACGAAAACCGCCTGTTTCATCTTGTAAGTTTCTTACCATATCAAAGTGGTCTATGATATCTTCATCACTCTCAACAGTTCCATACATCATAGTAGCCGTAGACATAATGTCAAGTTTATGAGCTTGACGGTGGACATCTACCCAAACTTCAGAGTCTATTTTTTTAGGTGCGATAATATCACGAACCTTGTCACTGAGTATCTCAGCACCAGCACCAGGTATAGAAGCTAAACCTTTTGCCTTTAAACGCGAGAGCACTTCTTGGATAGTTATACGAGAGACCTTAGCAATAAAATCAAGCTCGATGGAAGAGAATCCATGAATAGTAATAGTGGGGTATTTTGTGTGAATATGCTCCACTAAATCCTCATACCACTCAATCTTGAGCTTAGGATGTACTCCACCTTGAAAAAGTATCTGTGTACCACCAATCTCTAGAAGCTCATCAATCTTCGCATCAATTTCATCAAAGGTAAGTACATAAGCATCAGCATCTTTTTCATGTCTATAAAAGGCACAAAACTTACAATCTACCCAGCAGATATTTGTATAGTTAATATTTCTATCTATAACAAATGTCGTAATACCCTTAGGGTGTAACTCTTTTTTCCTAGCACTTGCTAGTCGTCCTAATTCTTTTAAGTCAGCATTCTTGATAAGATCAAGTGCTTCTTCTTTTGTTAATCTACTCATTGTATCGCTTTATTTGTAATTTTATTTAAGGCATTATTTATTTTTAAGACTAAACTTTCCTTGAGTGATGGATGCTCGCTTTTCAGCCAACTACCATTTCTATAAGCAACTTTAACATTTTTTTTCTTATCCATATATACAAGAATTTTCATAGGTAAATCAAGTCCTGTAAGTATATCTGTCTTCATAAGCTGTGTACCTATTTTTGGATTTCCAAATATAATTAACTTTGCTTTTGGCATTTTCATACCTATTTTTTTGGCATTTGAGCGATGATTGATCACAGTAAATATACTAAGACCTTTTTTAGTGAGAATATTTTTTATTTTCTGCACAGTCTTATCTACACTATTTACACTCTCTTTTATAATAATATCATTTGCAAAAAGAGAAATACTTAGCAAAACTAATAATACTATTTTTTTCATTATTTCCATCCTCTATTTTTTGAACTTATTGATTTCTTTTTTATAAATAGTCTATAGAAAACATATAACAATAGCATACCAACAACAATACCAACCAAAATTTGCACCCATGCACCGAGTAAAAGGATTTTATGCAATATAGTTCGATGTTCATTATTGTCTATTTTTACATGTGCCATTTGAGCAATATGTACCATAGCAGAAACGGCTAAGTCTCCTGTTGGAATATCTTGATGACACGAGAGACAAACGCCTCTTCTGTCTAACTTACTTCTTTGCGCATTGGAGAGTGCAGTTGCTAAATTCCAATGGTCATCTACAGTTTGCAAGAGTGTTCCATTTTCATCTACAAAACGACTCCAATCAATTCCAAAATTATCTATTTTCGGTTTTTGTACTGTAAATTTACTCGGTATCATTTCACCTGAAGCAGTTTTTAGCCCAACAT
>WFNM01000065.1 GCA_015488615.1 Sulfurimonas sp. | reverse complement strand
AGAAAATCTCAAACAACTTCATAGCTATACTTTTTCACCGGCAGGAAACTTTGGCTTTAGCAAAGCAGAAGTCAGTAGAGGTGGTGTCATAGCTGAGGAACTAGAATATAGTACTTTAGAAGCAAAAAGAGTAAAAGGGCTTTATTTTATTGGAGAAGTTGCCGATATAACGGGAGAACTTGGTGGATATAACTTTCAATGGGCATTTTCAAGTGCTTATGTCTGTGCAAAAGCTTTAAAAGTAAATATTTAAAGCTTAATTTATATCGTATAAGCTATAATTATAAACAAATGTAATAAATGAAGGATTACTTTATGAATGTACTAAAACTCTTAGCAGTAACAATACTGCTAGTTACGGCATTTTCACTATCTGGTTGCCAGGGAAATAATAGTGATGTAGCATCTAATGGTTTAAGCAATACGACTTCAGGAAGTGTTCCTACAAATCCAGTTCTTCCAGGGGGAGGAGCAGTGCAGGCTGCTGTGATAACACCGATATTAACTAAGCATACTAGTACACTAACACAAAACAACCAAGTAGTTGAAGTTGTAGTGACAGTAATAGATGCAGCAAATAGACCATATTCAAAGGGAAATATTGAGTTAATATATCCTAATGATGTGCGAACAGGAAGAGATGTTGGATCATTTGATAAAATAACTTCTTCTATTACAGATGGAAAAGCAGTTTTTTCTTATACAGGACCAAGTGATATAAATGCAAATACAAGTGACATAGTGTTTGGTTTTTTTCATGATTCTAATGCTTCAGTAAATGTGAACTATACATTTAAAATAAATCCAGCAACTAAACAAATTATTCACTCTTCTTATGAGTTGACAATGAGTGACCCAACTAATGTTGTAATGGGAAGAAATGCAACAAAAGATCTTGCTTTTACTCTTAAGAGTAAAGCCGGAAATGTTGTTCCTTCTGTAGATATGACATCTCTAACTGCTACTGTTAAAGCAACAGCAAAAGCAACAATAATTGATTCTTCTATAACAACTCCGACAACAACTATTATAAGAAATCAACTCAACCCTCTTTCGATTACTGTAAATTCAAATGCTATTTCAGGTATCGTACCGATTGAAGTAACAGCAGTATTTAAAGGAAGTGATAATGTAACACAAACATTAACACAAATCTTTAATGTAATTGTTTTATCGGGTCCCCCATCAAGTGTATCTATCGAATATGTTGGAACTAGCTTTTCAAATGGAAAATACAAAGAGACTTGGGTACTAAAAGCCATAGATGAAGATGGAAACAAAGTAAATACAAGCCCATCAATCTCTAGTGGACTACTTGTGGGTTATGCAACTAGTGGTAAAACTAATGCCCCCGCAAACTATCTTTTTTACGGACGTACACCAGGTGGAAAACTTTCTAGTGTAGCTAGTAAAGGGAAATTTAAATCTAATACTACTAATGTTTTTACTAATGTTGATTCTGTAAATGACAGATTAGTAACTTTAGGAACTGGATATAGTTTTAATGCTTTAGGAAAATGGGAGATAGAAAATAGTACTGCTGATAGTTTAGACTTGAAAGATGGATTTACGACAGCCAGTGTTGATGGATTAGCATTTGCCGTAGGACATAACTTAAGAAATGAAACATGTGATGATCTTGTAACAGCAACAGCAGAAGTGAATATAGCAAACCCAATACTTGATAGTGCAGGAAAAGTAATTTTAGAAATAGAATATGGTGATTATCTTGTTGGAAAGACTCTTGTGTTATGGACAAACTTTATTGGATCAAACAAGAATACTACTCAAAAAATTGGCTATGCAAGAAAGGTGACATTGGTGGGAACAGGTTTATCAAGTCCAGCTGCTATAATACCAAAAGGATTTACTGGTCCCGTTAAGCTTTATGTTTATGTTAAGGATTCTCCACATAAGAGAACTTATATGAATGCAAATTTTGCTTATAAGATAACTAGTAATGTTCCGGATGCAAATGTAACTTTTGTGGGAGACTCTATGCAAAGTGGTATTACATATTGTGGTGCTCCTGGTTATGGATCTGGATATGTATTAGTAAATGTATCTGGATCAGCAACAGGTGCAGGAACCATACAGCTTAGCAATTTAGGGGTTTATAGTGAATTTTAGAGTAAAAAAGGGAAAAAATAAAATGAAAAATAAAATAAAAAGTATACTAGTAGTAAGTTCTTTACTTCTAGGTAGTGCAACCTTCGCTGATGAAAACTTCTACTCTCAAACAAAATCACTAGTTGGTATTGAAGGTGGATATAGTAGTTTAGACTATGAAAATGGTGTCAAAACAAATAATACACAAGGTTCTGTTTCTTTAGGGAATATAGGATTAAAAATAGGTGCTGAAAGTGAAGATTATAGAATTTTCTTATCTGGTTCTTACTTTTTTGAGTCAGGTTCACAGTATGATTATCTTACAACATATGGTGTGTCTTTTCAGTATAAATTTAATGTTACAAAAGCATTTAATGTTTACTTAGGCATGAATGGTGGTCTTATGAATGCAAATGTTAGAGCTAAAGATAACGCTGGTGTTGCAGAGCCATTCTATCGTACCTTTTCTGACCCTTATTTCGGAGGAGACTTAGGTGCTAATATTCATCTTGGAAAATCTGTTGATTTAGAACTTGGTGGACGTGTTATGAGTGTTCAGGCAGATAATACTATAGATGGACTTACATATCGTATAGGAAATATTGTGCAAGGTTATGGAAGCTTGATCTTTAAATGGCAAATGGATTAATTAGCTTTTTCTTATCTTAAATAATTAACATTGCATCACCATAAGAGTAGAATCTATACTTCTCTTTTATAGCCTCAGCATATAGTTCTTGTGCCTTTTGCAGCCCTACGAATGAAGCAACTAACATAAGTAGTGTCGACTTAGGTAGATGAAAATTTGTGAGTAGGTGATTTACTCGGCTTGGTTGATTTTGTGGATGTAAGAAAAGATTTGCTTCACCTCGCTGCACTTTACCATGCTTGTCGTAAAACTCTACTGTTCTTGTGGATGTTGTTCCGATGCTTAGTACTGGTGTATCTGAGTCAAGGATAGCTTTCGCCTCATCTGAAATCTCATAATATTCTGAGTGCATTGGATGATCAGTTATTATCTGAGCATCTACAGGCTTAAAAGTTCCACTTCCTACATGTAGGGTAAGGTAAGCATGTTTAAATGCCTTGCAGACTCTCTCATGCTGTGTTTCTGTAAAATGTAAAGATGCAGTAGGTGCTGCTACTGCTCCCTCTTCTTTGGCAAAAACACTTTGGTACTCATTAGCATCCTCTTTTTCATCAGCTCTTTGTATATAAGGAGGAAGGGGAATATGACCTATTTTATCTATGATGGGAAGTAACTCTTCAAAACGCAAGCATTTCTCATTCTCATAGAAGTTTACCTCTCTACTTCCATCCTCATGAAGAGCTATTACCTTGGCAACTAATTTTTTATCGAAGATTATATTTGTAGCTACTTTAACTTTTCCACGGATGTACACATTAATATCATTGGCATTTAATGCTCTGTTTATGAGAAGCTCTATCTTCCCACCACTAGGCTTATGCCCAAAAAGTCTTGCTTTTATAACCTTAGTATCGTTAAAAAGGAGTGCACACCCTTTTGGGATGTACTTTTCAAATTCATAAAAGTGAGTGTGTGTTATGCTATCTGTTTTACGATCGTAAACGAGAAGTTTTGCATGATCTCTTGGTGAGGCTGGGTGTGTGGCTATGAGCTCCTCTGGGAGAGTGAAGTCATAGCTCTGTGTGAGTAACTCTTTTGCTTGTGGCATTACTCTTACTTCTTTGGTTTTTCTGTTTTTTCTGTTTTTTCTATTTCTTCCATTTCTCTATCATCTTCTTGCTCTTCATCTTTATCTTGCTCTTCATCTTCATCTTGCTCTTCATCCTCAGCAGGATTTACAGCCTTAACGATAAGAATAGATAAACCATAAAGTATAACAAGTGGCCCAGCCATAAGAAGCTGTGTCAGTACATCTGGAGGGGTTAGAAGTGCTGCAACTATAAAGATAATTACAATAGCATACTTGAAAAATGCTATCATCTGTTTATCATTTACAAGACCTAGGAGTGCTAAGAAGTAGGCAAAAACAGGGAGTTGAAATGCAAGTCCAAAACCAAACATTATTTTAGTGAAAAAACCGACATAATCTTCGATGTTTATAAGAGGAGTAAACTTAAAACTACCGAAGGTAATGAGAAAATCAAATCCAAAAGGGGTTACAACATAGTAAGCAAAGAGTATCCCACTAGCAAACATAATAGTTCCACCAAGAACAAAAGGAATAACCATCTTCTTCTCATTTGCATAAAGTCCTGGAGCTATAAAGAACCAAATCTGAGAGAGTATAATAGGAAAAGCACCCATAATAGCAGCAAAAAATGCCACTTTAAGTGCTACAAAAAATGCACCACCAACCTGAGAAGTTGTGATCATTCCATCTGCCGCATGAACAGACTTCTTCCCTACTTCTATAAGTGCTGTATTAAGGGGTTCCACCATCCAGCTTAGCAGTGCTTCATGAAAGAAAAACATTACAAAAAACATAACAATAAGACTGCCAACAGAGATAGCAAGGCGTTTTCTAAGTTCTACAAGATGGGGACGGAGTTCATTAAACATTAGTTGCTTCTTCTTTTTTCTTTTTCTTCTTGTTAAAAGTTACTTCTTGAGGCTCATTAGGTTTTGTATTTACGACAACATCGACATCGTCATCTTCTATAGCTGCAGTAATTGAATCAAATTGTGCACCAACTTGTCCCTTTATATCTGTTGCTTTCATGAGCTGTTCTTTATAAGCAAGAGCTTCTTTTTTGATATCGGCCACATGTATCTCTTCTTCAAGACTGTCTTTGACACTACCGATAGCATTTTTTGCACTACGAAAAAACTTAGCAATATCTACCATAGCTCCTGGAAGTTTATCAGGACCTAAAAAGAGAATTGCAATGATAGAGATAAGAAGTATCTCGGTAAAACCCATACCAAACATAGCGAACCTTTTGTATAATTTGAGATGGATTTTATCTAAAGAATGATTAAAAGGCGATTATGTAGTTAAAAAGAGGGCGATTTCATCAGCTAAAAGATAGTCGGGATTATAAAAAGTTCCCTCATTGAAGAGAAGTTTTTTTTCTTCGACTAAAATATGAGCCTGTGTGATTTCGCTTAAGGATAAGAGTGACTGTTCGACTCCGATAGAAGAACGCATCCCTAAAAATATCTGCTCTATCTTTTTATCTTCTAACTCTAAGTTTTCTTCTTTGATGAGGAGAGGATTTTTTATGTATTCTTCTATGATGGGAGTAGGGTAAAATCGAGTAAGTCCTAGCTTACCAACTGCTCCAGCGCCAACACCCATATACTCTTTATAGAGCCAGTAACCTCTATTGTGTGCAGACTCGTACGAGCCGAAGTTACTAATTTCATACTGTTTAAATCCATGAGACTCTATAGTTTCAAATATCCATGAAGTGAGTGAGAGTTGCTCACTACTCATCTGTGGCTTAGATTCAAAGGCTGTCCCTTCTTCAATAGTTAGGGCATAAGCACTGAGATGATTTATTGGTAGAGTAAATGCAGTCTCTATATCTTTTTTTAAGAGTTCTTTAGTGTCTCCAAGAGTGGCATAAATAAGGTCGAGTGAAAGATTCTTATACCCTATCTTTTGAGCATTTAGAAGTGCATCCTTTGCCATCTGTGGAGTGTGGGCTCGGTTGAGAACTTTGAGTTTCTCTTCATTAAAACTTTGTACACCAAAGCTAATACGGTTGACCCCAAGCTCTTTCATTCCATGAAGCCACTCGTATGTAGCACTGTTAGGATTTGCTTCACTTGTAATCTCACACTCTTTTTGAAGATAAGGTTGTAAAAGTTCAAAGAGTGGTGCATAGAGTTTAGGTAAGACAGTAGAAGGTGTTCCACCACCTATAAACACTGTTTCTATCGACTCCGTGGTCGCTCCAAATCTTTCAAGTTCAAAACGCATTTGTTTCAAAAGAGCAAGCATATAGTCGCGTTTAAGATGGAATTTATCGACATAGGAGTTAAAAGCACAGTAGGAGCATTTTGAATCGCAAAATGGAATGTGTATGTATAAAAGCATAATTTACTGTATCATAAATGGTGAAATCATTACAAGTACCATACCACTTATAAGAAGCATAAATGCTATATAAAGCCAGACTACCCATTGGTTATAGCCGCCCACCTCTCGCATTGTTTCGATTCGAGTCTCTTCATCTTCAATATTTGCTTCTATCTCTAAAAGTTTACTTTTAAAGCCCTTGTAGACAAAGTAAGTACTATAGCCACCAGAGAGAATCATCAAAATGATACTCATAAAGGGAATTATGCCAACACTCATTGATAGAAAGAAGAGAACAAGTGCAGGGATGTACTGTTTACGGTAGAGTAAAAATATAAAGCCAAGGCCAAATGCCCACCAAGACCAGTTCCATTTTATGGTATCTACACCATTAACATTGAACTTTGAAAAGGCTAGCTGGTACCAGAGTGTCTCTTCCTCTTTGCCAATATAAGCTTCTATCATCTTGTTGTAGTATTCTTCATCTTTTGGTATTGGCATTGGTATCCCTCTTATTTTGTAGAACAATTGTAGCCAAAAATCTTAAATTATCTTCTTTTAATTACAAATTCTGTATAATCTTGATAATTATAATATAGGTGCAAATATGAGCTTACAACACGAATACCGTCCAAATGTGGCGATGATTATTGTTTCACACAGGTATCCAGAGAAAAAAGAGATTTTGATTGCAGAGCGTAATGATCTTTTAGATATTTGGCAGTTTCCTCAGGGTGGTATTGACAAGGGTGAAGAGGTCAAAGAGGCACTCTTTCGAGAGATGAAAGAGGAGATAGGGACACTTGATGCAGAGATCGTGGCAGAATATCCTAAATGGATCTCTTATGACTTTCCAACGAAGGTAGCAGATAAGATGAAGCCCTATAAAGGGCAAACACAGCGATACTTTCTTATGAAACTTGGTGAAAATGCGGAGATAAATCTAGAAACAGAGCATCCTGAATTTTCAGACTATAAATTTGTGAGTGTTAAAGATCTTCTTAGCTTAACAGCACATTTTAAAAAGCCTGTATATGAGCAAGTGGTAAACTATTTTAAAAATGAAGGATTATTGTAAATGTTAATAGTTCAAAAATTTGGTGGTACAAGTGTTGGTGACTTAGAGCGCATCCAAAATGTGGCGAATCGTGTAAGTGCTAGTGTAAAAGAGGGTAACGATGTTGTAGTTGTAGTCTCCGCAATGAGTGGTGAAACGAACAAACTTGTTGGATATGCCCAACATTTTTCTAAAAATCCTGCTGCACCTGAAATGGATATGCTTCTAAGTGCTGGTGAGCGTGTAACTGCATCACTTCTTTCTATAGCACTACAAGAGATGGGACATAATGCAACGGCTATGACTGGTCGAAAAGCTGGGATAGTAACAGACATTCACCATACAAAGGCTCGAATAGAGAGAATCGATCCCTCTGTAATGCAAGCAGCTCTAAAAAAAGGTCAGATAATTGTTGTTGCTGGTTTTCAAGGTGTCAACGCAGAGGGTGATGTAACAACATTAGGTCGTGGAGGAAGTGATCTCTCTGCTGTAGCTATCGCTGGAGCACTTCACGCTGATCTTTGTGAAATATACACAGATGTTAGCGGTATCTACACAACTGACCCACGTATTGAGCCTAAAGCGAAGAAACTAGAAAAAATCTCTTATGAAGAGATGCTAGAACTCGCTTCACTTGGTGCAAAAGTACTACAAAATCGTTCAGTGGAAATGGCAAAGAAACTCAATGTCAACTTAGTCACAAGAACAAGCTTTTCAAACGAAGAGGGAACACTAATAACACAAGAGGAAAATATCATGGAAGCACCATTAGTAAGCGGAATAGCACTAGACAGAAACCAAGCACGTATCTCACTTATGGGTGTAAAAGATCGTCCAGGTATAGCATCTGATATCTTTAACAAGTTAGCAACTGCGGAAGTAAATGTAGATATGATCATACAAAATAAGGCACATGATGGAGCAACGAATATTGACTTTACTGTTCCTGTAGGTGATCTTAATGATGCAAAAGAAATTGTTGATGGTTTTGTAAAAGATGGTGAGATAAACGCAGACTCTTACAATGAAGATATATGTAAAGTATCTGTAGTTGGTATTGGTATGAGAAGTCATACTGGTGTTGCCGCTCGTGCATTTTCTACGATGGCGGACAATAACATTAACATCAACATGATTTCAACATCTGAGATAAAAGTTTCTATGGTGATAGATGAGAAGTATGCTGAACTTGCAGTCCGTGGTCTTCACGATGCTTATGAGCTAGATAAGTAGTCTGATGCCTAACTCTTTCACACCTGATTTTGCTCAGTGGAGTTTAGATGCTATCCGAGAAGAGGGTGGTAGTCTCTCTTGGCTTGAAGAGCAGCGTTTCGAGTGGTCTAAGACTACTGCGTTTGCACTCGAGCAGGTACTTCAGGGAAAGAGCATTATTCTCATCACTGATGAGAAACGCAAGTGGTTGGAGCAGTACATACTCTCCTCACTTAACTCCGCATTATTGGAACGTCCTCTTATTCCTATAGTTAGTATAGACTCGCTTTTTGTCCATTACGGCTCTATAAGCGGTGGCGAGATGATAGATGTTGTAGATGATATGATTTCTCTTTCTCATAAAGATGACTACTTCTTCTGGTACATAGGCAAAGGCGATGACAAACGCAGTGATCTAGCTAAGAGAAAAGACAATAGTTACTTCTGGATGTTCGATGAAGACTTTAATGATGCCTTTACTCTCAAGTCTTATGATAAGAGTCTCGATATTAAATTACTTCAGCTCTATAGACTTTTTGATGCCTCATTAAACGCGACAATGTTTGGAGAGGTTGATGCAAGCTCATAGCGAGGTTAGAGGGCATATTATCATCTCTGATGATATAGAAGCCGAGGTGATACGACTCGAAGAAGAGTTAGCTCCTTTTCGTGTTGTGAAGTTTATTGTCACTGATGAGAGTTTTAAGATAGAGCATGCCAAAGCTGTTCTTGCAGAGTCTTATATAAGTGAGTCTCAAACTAAATACATTATCTTAGGTGCAAGTGATCTTACTGATGTGGCACAAAATTCTCTACTCAAACTTCTAGAAGAACCCCCACGAAATATAGAGTTTATCATCATTAGCCCTACAAAATCGAATCTTCTCCCTACCGTTCGCTCGCGTTTACCTATACTTAAAGTCAATTCTTCTCATCAGAAAATAGCGATAGAACTCAACCTTGCACGACTTGATTATAAAGAGGTATTTACTTTTTTAAAAGAGAATGCTCGAGTGAAAAAAGAGGATGCAAAAGATTTAGTACAAGCACTTTTCTTTAGAGCAACTGTAACTGATATGCTTATCCTTACTCCGCTACAACTAGATAATTTCGATAAAGCATACAGGCTTCTAACACTTAACTCAAGACCCCAAAGTGTCTTAGCCATGATACTTATGAGTTTTGCAAGAGAGCGGTAGATGGTAGTAGAGAAGTTAAATACAGAGATAGATATTAAAAGATTTTTAGAACATTTAGGTGTTGATAGAGGTGGTGTTTCTATCTTAGCGTCCAAAGCAAAAATACATATTGTAAGTATAAAAGAACTCAATGTTGGTGGAGCAAATATTCTTAAGCAAGATGCTCTCTCTATAGGTGCAGATTTAGCTGTACCTCGTGGAACTGTTGTAGCAAAAACACCAAAAGTAGACTGTCTACTCATAGCAACAACTGCACAACTTCAAAAACTTTCCCGTAAAGAATTAGCACAACCCTTTGGACTCAAAGAGTTGGCTGCTAAGCTCAAAACTATAGTACATATTAAAAAGCCAGAAACTGTAGAGGTAATGGGCATCATAAATGCTAATGATGATAGCTTTTTTTCAGGAAGCCGTTTCACAAATGAGTCGGCTATAAAAAGAATAGAGCAGATGATAGAAGAGGGTGCTAGTATCATTGACATAGGTGGTGTTTCTTCCGCTCCAAATGCGAAGAGTGTAAGTATAGAAGAAGAGCTTTCTAGAGTCAAGCCTATCTGTGATCTGATACAAAAGCACAAGCTCTATGAGAAAGCTACTTTTAGTATAGACTCCTTTGAGCCTGAAGTGATAGAATATGCACTCAAAAGTGGTTTTACTATAGTCAATGATATTACAGGTTTAGAAAGTGATGCAGTCTGTAGAGTTGCTGCAAAGTATAAGGCAAAAGTTGTAATTATGCATATGCAGGGTAAACCAAAAACTATGCAAAAGAAGCCAAAATATACTAATATTTTAGATGAGGTGAGTAGCTTTTTATCATCTCGGGCAAGTAAAGCAAAAGAGTTTGGGATAGAAAGTATAGTACTTGATGTTGGTATAGGTTTTGGAAAAACACTCGAAGATAATCTGATGCTTATAAAACATATGGAACATTTTCTAGCTCTAGGGTACCCACTTTTAGTAGGGGCTTCAAGAAAGTCGATGATAGGACATATTGATAACTCAAGTGTAGAGAAGCGTTTAGGAGGTACACTTGCTATCCATTTAGAAGCAGTGAGAAATGGAGCATCTATAGTACGAGTACATGATGTGTATGAACATTCACAGGCTTTAAAATTATACAAAGCACTTGTACTTTAAAGCACAATCTTCTTTTTTTGTTAAAGCATAATCCCACGAATCATATAAAATAAAATTCCAGCTAGTACCGCCGTTGCTGGGACTGTAATGATCCATGCAGCAATAATCATTTTAACAGCATCACGTTTTACATACTCTACTTTTTTAGCTTCTTTAATATGCTTTTTAGTACTTTTTATGAGCTTGCCTTCAACAGCAACTAACTTATAAAGTTCTACTATTCTTTTATACTCTTCTTTACTTTTTTGTTCTTTTTTCTCTAAGTTTATAAGTTCAGCTTTATATGCAGATCGGACATTTTTTTCATCTTTTATGATATCTTTGTCCTCTTTGATAATATCTGTAGTATTATTTCTATGCAAATACTCCCTTAAAAAACCAACACCAAAAACTCCACCGATAGCAATGTGAGTTGAAGACACAGGAAGTCCCAATTGCGATGCGATTATAACAGTGATAGAAGCAGCCATAGCGATAGAAAATGCACGGATCTGATCTAGCTCTGTTATCTCGCTTCCAACAGTTTTAATAAGTTTAGGTCCATAAAGTCCAAGTCCAAGAGCAATACCTAAGGCACCTACTCCCATAACCCATAAGGGAATACTTGCTTTAGAAGAAATACCACCATTTACTACTGCATCATTGATAGCAGCGAGTGGCCCTATTGCATTTGCTACATCGTTTGCACCATGTGCAAAAGAAAGTAAAGCAGCTGCAAAGATAAGAGGGATTGTAAAGAGTAGATTAACAGATTGTGTAGAATTTTCTAGTGTTTGAATACTTGAAGTAAGTTTTATTTTGACTAAAGAGTAGACAATTATAGCGACTATAGCACCCATTATTAGAGCAGTTAAAAATGTTGGTTTGTTGCTCATCTCTATATTGATAAGAGGAAAAAGATTTAAAACATCTACAACTTGTGGCCAAATTTTCTTAAGTCCTTTGAGTGTAAGGTATGTAATAAATGCCCAAGACATAATGGCTACATAAACAGGAACCCATGTTTGGGCTGCGTTTACCTTATCTTCTTTATGGAGTACAGTTTTTTTGATAGCATATAAAAAGGCTGCAGCTATAATACCGCCTAGGACTGGAGATATTACCCATGAAGCTGCAATTTTCCCCATAGTGGACCATGAAACTATGCTAAAACCAGCTGCAGCGATACCTGCACCCATAACACCACCGACTATTGAGTGTGTTGTAGATACTGGAGCTTTCATCATGGTTGCGAAGTTTAGCCAGAGTGCAGCAGCTAAGAGTGCAGCCATCATAGCCCAAATAAAAGGATCTGCATTACCACCAAATGCAGAGATATCGATAATTCCTTTTTTGATAGTATTGACAACTTCTCCACCAGCGATAAGTGCACCAGCTGCTTCAAAAATTGCTGCTATAACAATAGCCATTGTCATTGTCATAGCTTTAGAACCAACTGCTGGTCCTACATTGTTCGCAACATCATTTGCTCCGATATTCATAGCCATATAAGCACCTATAAGTGCTGCTACTGCTAAGAACATATTGTTCGGAATACCTTCATTACTTAAAAAACTAAATGTTAAAACAGCTATAATAAAAAAGAGGGCAAAGCCTAAGCGTATAAAATCTGTACTACTTTTTTTTATAGCTTCTTCCTCCAATTTTTTCATAGTCTGAATTTCCATTTATTTTCCTTGACTTTGAATATATGCCTTTATAATTTCTACGCGATGTATTGGTTTACTGCCATTGACTGGAGTATTATTCAGTTTTGCTAAAACACCCATAGAATCTGGTAGTACTTGACCAAAAATAGTATGATGTCCATTAAGCCAAGGTGTTGGAGCTGTTGTGATGAAAAACTGGCTTCCATTGGTTGCAGGGCCACGGTTTGCCATGGCAAGTACTCCTGCCTTATCAAAAGTCTTGTCCTTAAATTCATCTTTAAAACTTTTATGCCAGATACTCTCACCTCCACGACCACTCTCAGTTGGATCACCACCTTGAATCATAAAATTTTTGATGATTCTGTGAAATGCTACATGATTATAGTAACCATCTTTTATATGTGTCATGAAGTTTTTTACTGCTAGAGGTGCTATATCGGGGAAAAGTTCCATCTTAAGAGCTCCCATAGTTGTGTCTAAAACTACTATAGGATTGTGTGTATTAGTAGTATCAGCCATTGCTTGGCTCTCTTTAGCAATATTATTAGTTGGTGTTGTTATGGGTGCAGAGGAGTTAGATCCACAAGCTGTAAAAAAGAGAGTAGTTATAAGTGCTAGAACTGTTAGAAGTTTTTTTATCATTTTATTTTTCCTTAAATGTTAAACATATAGAGTTAATACAGTAGCGTTGTCCTGTAGGTTCTGGACCATCAGGAAAAACATGCCCAAGATGTGCATCACAAGTAGCACATACAACTTCAACACGAAGCATACCGTGTGTATTATCTTTTATCTCTGTTACTGCATCTTCAACAGCTTCAAAGTAACTAGGCCAACCAGTTCCAGAATCAAACTTTGTATCTGACTCAAAAAGAGGTGTATCACAACATACACACTTGTATGTACCTTCACCTTTATAGTTATACAGTTCTCCAGAAAATGGAGCCTCGGTACCGTGCATTCTACATACTGAGAAAGCTTCAGGACTTAATTGTGCTCTCCACTCGGATTCACTTTTTATTATTTTGTTCATACTTGCTCCTTATATTTTGTATTTTAGGGCACTCTTCTTCGTAGAGAATATCTGCACTATAATTAGACAAATTAATGGTATATTCTAGCAAGTTTTCGCTAATTGAACATAAATCCATCAATATAATATGATCAACCTTTAAACTATTAATATCTTGATATTCACAAAAAGAGATATCAGCAAAATTTTGTTTGATGAGATGTACAGAACTATCAATTTTTTTTGGTGTTTGGTGAATAAATGAGTTTAAATCTTCGATGAGTTTTTCTCTAGAGTTTTCACTACAAACGATGAAAATATTTTTAGACTCATTGACACTAAGTCTTTCTATAATGCGAAGAGCTTTTGCATGAGGGTTTGTCTTGTAAAAATTAATGTTTTGTCTTTTTTGGCGATAGTTTACCTTTAGATGACTCTCTTGGGGAGTAAATTTTTGTCGGACAAGGACAAGATGTTTTTTCACTTGCAAGTGCTTGAGGTACTCTACAAATTCTTCACCAATAATATTAGCATCATCGCAAAGGATCATATCTGCAAAGTGATAGTTTTTTTTAAGAAGACGAGGGTCAATTTCTACCTTATTTATCTTTTCTTTTCCAAGTTTCTCTAGGTGTCTATTTATAAGCATGAGAGGTGTAATGATTTCAATAGCTTCTAAATCGACTTCAATAATAGCATGTTCGATGAGATTGAGAAGTTTCTGTTTTAAAATATCGCAGCCTAGAAGAGTTGGTTTGAGAATAATAATCTTTTGTGCTGTTCTATTAAGGATTTCTAGAAGAGATTTTAGGAGAAGAAGATTACTTTTACCACTACCTGCAACTCCTTTAAGCTCATAGTTATTTGAAATCTCTGCATCGATAAATGCTATCTGCTCACTGCTACAAAAATGGGGCTTTTTTTTATAATCAAGTATAGTATATTGGATAAGTAGTGTGCCTAAAATCGAGTCTATGGAAGCTAACATTTTATCCTCTTTACTTACTGCTTGAAGCTTTTTAAAGATATCAGCTTCACTAGCATCACTAAAAATGATTTTCTCTCGTGGTAAAAGTTCTTGAAACGATTCGCTTAAATGCTCATATTCATCAGCATTTAAATTTTCCATTAAAAGAAAGTTAAATATAGGAACTCCGTCATTATGTGTGATTTCATTAAACTTTTGACGAATAATATCATGTGTTTTTTCGTAGGCTAAAGTATTTTCACTTCGTTCTTGCTTGGTCGCTTTTTCTATCTGAGCATTTTTAAGCTCATCATATGTCCACTCTTTAGTCTCAAAAAGATAAAGCCCGTGTAGTTTGTCTACAAGCATTAGTCTTATATTATAAGCTAAGGCATGGTGGTATATTTTTACATCTTTGTGTATTACAAGGTTGCTCTGAGAAGAAAGTTTTTTTAGTTTTTGTATAAGTATCGTATCTGGTACAATAAGATTATTTGATGTTTTTTTAAAAAATGAAGTAAATGAAGGTAAATTCATATGAGAAGTAAATATTGTCACGATGTGTGACAATATTTAAATGACTATTTACCTGAAGCTACACGGTCTTTTAGACCTTTACCAGCTTTAAACTTAGGAACCATTTTATCTTGAGTTGTATAAGTTTTATCAGTACCTGGTACTTTACCACTTTTACCTTTTTGTAGTGCAGCAGCAAAGCTACCAAAACCTACTAAAGAAATGTCTTCTTTTTGAACTAGTGCAGTTGTAACTGCATCAGTAAATGCTTTGATTGCAGCTTCTGCTTCTACTTTAGTTTTGTACTCACCACTTGTTTGTACTAATTCTACGAATTGTGCTTTATTCATAAATTACCCTTGAATTAAAATATTTTCCGAACTTTCATCGCAATGAAATAATTCAGCTAAAGACACTTTATACTTTATTTGCTTAAATTTTTCTTCTTTTTAGCTTTTTTGGCGGCAAAATGGGGTAATTTCATCTCTTTTAGTCCATATTTAGCCACTTTGATAAGCTTATTGAATTGGAGTCTTCTTTCATTTGAAAGCAGTAGTGTCGCTAAATCTTTTATCTTTTGATATTTGTTATGGTTCGTGTGTATCGATAAAAAGACATCTTCAAGACCTTCTCGTTCATTTTTAGTGAGTGCACTCATCTTGTTAACCTTCTAGCTTGTTAATTTTTCTCACTGCTCGAATAATCTCATCATCCTCTAGCCTTCCTAACATCTGTATCACAGTAGCAGCAGCCTGCGGTTTAGCACGCCCTAACTTCCAGTCCTGATATGTTCTCATAGAGATACCAAATGATGCAGCCATATCTTTGAGGGATATTTTTTTACCATTGTTTTGTGACTCTAATGAGTTGTGAAGAATATTGAATAAATCATTAATTTGCATAAGTATTATTATACGGAATAATTACTTAAATATACATATATTGATGTAATTTAATATAATAAATGTGTATTAAATACATTATAATATACTAAATATATAATATATATGTTGTGTGATGTATTTAAAAGTATTATATACACAGAAAACCGTATGCTTTACATATGAATATGACTGGAAAAATAGTCTTGAAGAGAACTTCAAGTGACTAGTGAAGTCACTTTAGAAGATAAATAGAAGGTTTTGGAGGGATTGTAACTTTTAAAGGGAGAAAGAGTTTTAGTACTCTAGTAAGTCACTATAGTCGTACTTGGAAAAGTCTAGGAAAAGTTTTCCATTTTGCTTGATAACACGAATATCTTTACCATATACTGCTAAAAATCTTTTTTTGATAACTTTCTTCTGATAAGACTCTATGTCTAAAGTTTTAAGATAGCTCTTAAGCTCTACAATTTGGCTTTCACTCTTGTCTAAAATTTCACTCTCTATAGATACTTGTTCTATCTCATGAATAGTCTCTTCTTTTTGTGAAGTGAGTTGTGTATTGATTAGCTCTAAAATATTTTTGAGTTGACTATCTTTATCACTATAGACTTGTTCTATCTTTTTCATCTCATCACGAAGCATCTGCTCTTTGTCATCAATGAGTTTGTCTATCTTTGACTCAAGCTGAATTATTTTCTCCTTAAGCTGTTGGTTCTCTTTTTGGTAGAGTCCCAGTATCATAGCAACTGTCGTTTTTTGTTTCTGTACTGCTATGTCTTGTTTGGATGCTATTCTAACCTCTTTTTTCTCTTCATGTATCTCTTGGCGTTTCTCTTTTTCTAAAGAACTTCTAGGTACTATGATGTAAGTCACTGAATTTTCTATGATATAGTTGAGTTTTTTCGCACGAAGTTTTGATTGAATCATCTCCTTGGACATCTTAAAGTGTTTGGAGTATTCTTCTAAAGTTAATCTCATTTTTTCCCTTTGTGTTTATTTATATGATTGAGTTATAGTTAATATTCGGTGGATTGATAATCCCTGATTTTCTTAACCAGATGAGACATCCATGTTTCTCATTTTCATGTTTATCCTTAAAAGTGTAAGTGCTTGACTTTTGCAGACCATGTTTTGCAAGTAGGGTGTTGAAGTCTTTGTGTAAGACTAGAAACTTTTTAAGACTTGCAAAGGCTAGATCTGAAATCATAACCGTTGTGATAGTAAAGTTTTTTACTTCAAGATAACGGGCACAGTCATTGAGGCCGTCACCTATGAAGTTTTTGCTACCAAGGATGTCTGTAAACTCATTAACCTCTCCTGTGTGTACAGCGATACGAATCCCATTAAAATAGGGAAATTTTCTTGCGATATGCTCAGAAAAGTGGCTGAAACTCAAACCAAGTATTGCTCCAAATCCTTTTAAACGCGGGTTAAGTATGCAGTAAAAACCATCACCTGTTGAAACAAAACCTATTATAAACTTTGAGAGCGGAGTACTGGAATTAAATAGCATCTTCTCTATCATCTTCTTAAAACTTTTTGTTAAAAAGACGACTATTTCTAACTGTTCACTCGATGTAAGCAGAGAAAAGTTTATGATGTCTATAAGAACAATATCAGTGATAAGGGCTTTTGTTTTAGGTTTTAGCATGTTACTTCTAGGATTTGATTTTATTAATCTTAACATAAAGTTCTTTTAAATGAACTTTTTATTATAATACAAAAACAATAATTAAAATTATATTTGAGGTGAAGTTCTATGAGTAAAGGTATATTAGATATCGTAAAAGCTGGTGTTCTGTTTGGTGAGGATGTTCAAAAAGTGTATGCACATGCAAAAGAAGTTGGTTTTGCTATTCCTGCTGTAAATGTTGTAAATACTGACTCTATAAATGGTGTCATAGAAGCTGCGGCCAAGGTAAACTCTCCAGTTATCATCCAGTTTTCTAATGGTGGGGCTTCTTACTATGCAGGAAAAGGACTCTCAAATGAGAATGAAAAGTCTGCTATCATCGGTGCTGTAGCAGGAGCTATCCATACTCATATGATGGCTGAGGCTTATGGTGTGCCAGTTATCCTTCACACTGATCATGCTGCAAAAAAGCTTCTTCCTTGGATAGATGCACTTTTAGATGCTGGTGAAGAACACTTCGCTAAAAATGGTAAACCACTTTTTTCTTCTCATATGCTTGACCTCTCAGAAGAGCCACTTGAAGAGAATGTAGCAACATGCAAAGCTTATTTAGCTCGTATGGCAAAGATAGATATGAGTATAGAGATAGAGCTTGGTTGTACTGGTGGAGAAGAGGATGGTGTTGACAACACGGATATGGATAACTCACTTCTTTATACTCAGCCAGAAGATGTAGCATATGCATATAAAGAGCTTATGGAAGTTTCACCTCACTTCACAATAGCTGCTTCATTTGGAAATGTACATGGCGTTTATAAGCCAGGAAATGTGCAACTCACTCCTAAGATCTTAGATAACTCTCAAGCTTATATAGAAAAAGAGTTTGGTACTGCTAAGAAACCTGTAAACTTTGT
>WFNM01000064.1 GCA_015488615.1 Sulfurimonas sp. | reverse complement strand
TCTACTATGGCGACTGGTGTTACAGCTCCC
Source organism: Sulfurimonas sp. (assembly GCA_015488615.1). Classification (GTDB taxonomy): domain Bacteria; phylum Campylobacterota; class Campylobacteria; order Campylobacterales; family Sulfurimonadaceae; genus Sulfurimonas. The sequence continues at coordinate 9,811 of WFNM01000064.1, read as the reverse complement.
GTTCGCCCTACTTGAAGGACTATGTCTATTACAGTTGTTATCTTTTCTACTGCTGGAAACTTATATGCGACTGAAAAACGTGGAACTTTTACGGTATAGCCCATATCTATTTGTGAACTTATCTCATTTACTTTAACGACCATGCCATCAAGCATCATTTCATAAGAGTCACGATCACGATTCATAATCTCATACATCTCTTCTATTTCATCGAAGCCTTTAGTGATTGCTCGTTCTGGTGGTTTTCTAAAGCCTAAAGAGTAAATATAGTTCATCTTGTCACTAAGAAGTTTAAACTCTAAGCTATCAACACCAACACCATAAGGTAAAAAAACAAGGTTGCGAGCTGCTGTTACACTAGGGTCAAGTTGGCGAAGGCTTCCTGCTGCTGCATTTCGAGGGTTAGCAAAGAGTGCTTCACCTGCTTCTAAACGCGACTTATTAATCCTCTCAAACTCACTTTTAAAGATAACAACTTCCCCACGAATCTCTATGGTTTCTTTATGCTCAATTGTAAGAGGAATAGACTTAATGGTTTTCACATTTTGAGTGATAAGTTCACCTATATTTCCATCTCCACGAGTAATACCCTTTACTAAAACACCCTTTTCATAGATAAGATTTAAGGATGCACCATCATACTTAGGTTCACAGTAAAAAGTAACATTACTATCAAGTTTATATGTCTTAGTGAGCCACTTCTCAAGGCCCTCTTTATCAAAAATATCTTCGAGTGACCACATACGAGAGAGGTGTGCTTCTTTAGTAAATCCCTCACTTATCATGTCCCCTACTCTTTGTGTGGGTGAATTCTCTTGCATCTCATTTGGATTGAGTTCTTCATACTCTACCACTTCATGATAAAGTTTGTCATAGACCTCATCAGTAGTGATAGGATCATCTAAAACATAATAATGTTTCGACCATAAGTTTAATTTTTTAATCGCTTCTTTATACTCTGTATTATTCATGACTTAATTGTATTATATTTATGCTAAAATTTTAGAAAATATATGGATAAACTATGGATATAACACTAGCAAGCTCACAAAACGCGACAAAGGCACTCTACATTGTCGGACATCTCCAGCAAAGATTTGTCTCCCAGCTCAATAGACTCTCAAAAGAGCTAGGAGAAGACAGAGCATTTGAAGAGGTATCTTGGCTTCGTGATAATGGGCTTCATGGTGGAGGTAACCGTTTTGAGTCTAGAGATAAGAAGCTTTTTAATACAGCTAGTGTTAATGTTTCGCAGATTCATTATGATGAGATGCCAAAAAAAAATCTCAAATCAGCTACAGCAATATCAACTATCATCCATCCTCATAATCCCCATGTACCTTCTGTGCATATTCATATCTCATTTACCGAACTACGTGATGGCTCTTCGTACTGGCGTTTGATGGCGGACTTAAATCCTGCTATTGCTTATAAGGAAGATACGAAAAAGTTTACAGAAGCTATGAGAAAAGTCGCACCGACTAACTTTGAAGAAGCACAACAGCAGGGAGATAAGTACTTTAATGTTCCCGCACTTCAAAGAACTCGTGGCGTTTCACACTTCTACCTAGAAAACTACAAAACAGACCAAGAGGTCAACGACTATGCCTTTGCACAACTCTTTGGTGAACAAGTTATCGACACCTACATCAAAATCATCGACTCTGCATTTCAAAAACGCCCTAGTATCACTCATGCAGATATACAAACACAGCTAGAGTACCATACCCTCTATCTCTTTCAGGTACTTACACTTGACAGAGGAACAACTTCTGGGCTGATGGTGCACTCGCAAAATGATATTGGGATTATGGGATCATTACCTTCTTTTGTAGATAGAGAGCTTTTACTTTCATGGAAAGAAAAAGTACCCTCTCCTCAAGAGAAACTAGTAGAAGCCTTAGCTAAAGATATAGGGGAAGAGGGGGAAATAGATGCTCCTACAAAAGTAAAACTTGCTGCAGTTGTTCGTCAACACTACAAAGAGAATCCAGAAGCATTAAGTATGCAAGCAAGTGGAAACACAATACCCTCTACAGTGACAAACCATTCAAAAACTTAATGCCGTAAAAAAGTCATATCTGAGAGTTTCGCTATCTACTCTTCTTCTAAGTTAATATACTAATATCATAGATAAGGTGATACTTTTGCATCAGATTATCTAAAGGCTAAAGCTTGATTTTGCTCTATACTTTAGTATATAACCAAGTTCTTTGTCTATAGATATACCAATAAATTATCCCTTTTAATAATGTTTCTATATTCATTATAATAAAAATCTCAACAATCCCATACCCCATCTTATAAGCAATGTATGAGGGAACAACTCGCAAAAACCATAGGCTTAAAACATTTATTTTTAGTGTTGTTTTTGTAGCACCTGCTCCACGGAGAGAGGCAGAATAGACAAACATTATAGCGAGTGGAATTTGTGCTAAACCTACAAGTATAAGGTATTTTGAAGCTACTGCAACAGTTAAAGAGTCATGTGTAAAAAAGCCCACAAGCACTTCAGGTATAACTATCATAACAGCCCCAACACTTCCCATAAATATATAAGCAATTCTCCCACTAATAATGCCTAAGTCGTAAGCCTTATCATAATCATTTTTCCCGATATTTTGCCCGATGAGTGCCATAGCAGCGATAGCAAAGCCAAAGCCTGGCATAAATGCAATACCCTCGATACGAAGTCCTACCTGATACCCGGCAAGTTCAGCAGTTCCATAAGCTGTGATAATGGAGACAAACACTAAAAAACTTATACTTGAAATACCACGATCAAGTGCTGCACTCCAACCAATATTCCACACACGAATAAGATCTTTTGCTCTTATAATAGGCAAAAAATCTAATTTTGAGTTCATCTTTTTAATGAGAATATAATATGCCATGACATTAAAACTATAGGAAATAATGGTTGCTATTGCCGCACCCTCTATACCTCTAGCTTCAAAGCCAAAGTGTCCAAAGATAAGAATGTAGTTGAGTCCTGCGTTTATGCAAGCTGAGAAAAGTTTTATATAGAGTGAACTTTTTGTATCTCCTGCTGCTGAGAGTGCATTGTAGAGGAGATTATCTATAAAAATAACCACTATTCCTATAGAAATCACTTTAAAGTATATGCTTCCTTGCTCTACTACATCAGAAGCTGCACCCATCACCTCATAAATCCATGAGCTCCCTAAATAACCACCAACACCTACAAAGAGTGAAAGTACTATAGCAAAAATAACTAAAGAAAAAAGTAGTGCCGAGGCTCTGCGTTTACGCCCTTGACCGATAAAACGAGAGATAAGTGCATTGCCTCCCACGACATAGAGAGTCATCATAACATTGATGATCATCATAAACTGCATACTCATACCTACTGCCGCCAGTGCTGCTGTAGAGATAACCCCTACCATAAGCATATCTATAAGAATTTGAAGTATATCTACGAGATGTTTAAGTGCGGCAGGAATGGCAAGAGCAAAAACTTTTTTTGTATCTGGTGAGATTATTCTAAATATTTTGCTACCTCTTGAATCTCTAGCATTAATTCTCCTTTTGTTTCAAAGGTGAGAACGGTACGTATTTTTACATTTTCTCCAGCAGGGGTAAAGTCAAAGACTAGAACAAAATGCACAAGTTTTATCTTATCACCATACAAATCCATCCACTCCAAACTCATCTCAGCTATCTCACCTTGCATATCTACTACTGCAGCTGGATAGAGTCTTGTGAGTTTAGTTAAGTCTACATCACCTTCACTTGTTTTATAAATCATCATTTTCCTTGTTTATACTTTTATTCATTTTTCCACTCTGCATCTTTAAAAATGCAAGTAGCCCTAAAATCACTCCTACAAATATGGAAGCAACTCCCCAATAATCATTCCTCTCATAAGCCATTACAATCCAACATATATCTGCAAAAAGATAAATACCTACTGCTTCATAAATTTTACCTTTAAAGGTTAAATATGCACCTATATTTAAGAGTAAACCACCTAAAAATGCGAAACTTATCAAGATATCTCCTCTAGTTTTTCTTTTTTTAGAACCCAAGCATAGTAAATACTGCCAAGCATAAACATGATACCCATTATCACTGTGATAGATGGAAGTGAAAAATCATGTGTTGCCAAATAACCTATCATATAGGAGGTAAATCCTGCCGAAATCAAAAACATCATATCATTATAAGCCACAATTCTACCGTAATATTTGACATCTATATTCTTTTGTAAAAGTGTATAAGTATAAGACCAAAGTGTTGTTGTAAAAAAACCTACTACTACACTTGCTATTAGTGAAAGATAAAAGTTATGCATCATATATGCCCATAACCATATAGCCAAACCCTGTAGTATAAAAATATATACAATCCTTTTATTATTAACCCATTTTCCTAACACAACTGGCCCTATAACCAAGCCAACTGCACGTGCAAAATGAAGTAGTCCTAAGGCTAAAGAAGTAGCAATAACACTTGCATAATAATAGTTCACCATAAGAGCGACTAGAGCATCAAAGGCAGTCAAACCAACAAAAGAGTGTATCACTATAAGATGCAATGCCTTTGGATGTTTACCAAGATATAAGAATGTACCTCGTATCATTGAGATAAAATCCTCTTTCACTGCAGATACTTCTAATTCTATCTTTAAACCAAAGAGCAATGTAAAGGCCATAACAAACATAAAAGCATCCACTACAAATGCCATAGTCACACCAAAAGCATAAACAAAAAAACCACCCACTGCCATCCCTAAAGTATAGGAGAGTGACCAGATGATGGAGTGTAATTCATTGGCTTTTTGAAGTTTTTCTCCATCTAGAATCTTAGGGAGAAGGGACATTTCAGTTGTAAAGTAAAAAGAAGCAGCTGCCATTTTAAAAAAAATCAATATATAAAGTAGAAATAAATCAGAGACTTCATTCACAAATACAAGACAAAATGAAGCCACTATCTCTATACTTATAAGAGATAACATCAATCTTTTTGGATGTATTTTATCTATAATAGAGCCTGAGATAGGTGCTTGAATCACACCAGCCATAAAGTTTAACATTGCTACAAATGCAATTACACTTGGGGAAACCTCCATAGACAATAGGAGTGTATAAATTGCTATGTTTGAAAACCATGCACCAAAATAAGAGATGAATTGTATGATAGAGAGTCTTCTTAAGACCTCATTTGAGTGTAATAATTCTAAATATACTTTCATAAATGCAAGGTTATCATAAGAACTTGAAAGAAACAAAAAAAATGCAAATTTAGATTAAAGTTATTTTATTTATAACCGATGTACTATTTAACAATTATATTTTAGGGGTAAGGAGCAAGTCATGGATGGCCTAGCAAATGTTGCAAGACAACAACAATCACAAGCAAGTACAACAGAAGCTCAAGGAAGAGCGGTTGAGCAGAGTGTACAAGCACAACCTAAACAAGAAAATGTAGTTAAAGAACTACAAAAAGAGCTGAAGAGTAGTGCTACTGAAATAAATTCTGAAAAAGATGTAAAAGATTTAGTAAAGCAGCTTAATAAAGCAATGGAACCAATTGGTACAAATCTTAAATTTGGGGTAGATTCCCAAGATGTTTTTTATGTCTCCGTCATTGAGCAGCAAACAAATAAAATGATCAGAAGATTTCCAGCTGAACAAGCACACGACTTTCTTCCAAAAATGCAAGAAGTTTCAGGTATTCTTTTTGACACTAAGGGGTAGTTTACTACCCTTTACTTCACACAAACTTACATTTTAAAACTTCTCATTTTTTTCTAAGCAAAACATCACAAACATTCTGTTATAATCGCGGTAATTAATTCTCTATATAAGGTTACTATATGAAAAAAGATGTTAAAAAAGTAGTTCTTGCCTATTCTGGTGGACTCGATACTAGTGTTATTTTAAAATGGTTACAAGAAGAGTATAACGCTGAAGTTATCACTTTTACTGCTGACTTAGGTCAGGGTGAAGAGGTTGAACCTGCTCGTCAAAAAGCTCTTGACAATGGTATAAAACCTGAAAATATTTTCATTCTTGATGTACAAGAAGAGTTTGTTAAAGAGTATGTATTTCCTATGTTTAGAGCAAATGCTATTTACGAGGGTGAATACCTTCTTGGTACATCTATCGCTCGTCCACTTATCGCTAAAAAGCAGATAGAAATTGCTGCGAAGATGGGTGCTGATGCTGTAAGTCATGGAGCAACTGGAAAAGGTAACGATCAAGTTCGTTTTGAGCTTGGTTACCTTGGACTTAATCCAGACATCACTGTTATCGCACCATGGAGAGAGTGGGACCTTAACTCTCGTGAGAAGCTTTTAGCATATGCAAGAGAGCATGGTATTGACATCGATGCAAAACATTTAGATGAGAATGGTAATCCAACTGTTAGCCCTTACTCTATGGATGCTAACCTCCTTCATATATCTTACGAAGGTCTTCACTTAGAAAACCCTATGAATGAGCCGGAAGAGTCTATGTGGTTATGGTCAGTTTCTCCAGAGAATGCACCTGATGAGAAAGAGTATATTACTATTGAGTATAAAAATGGTGACCCTATTTCTATCAATGGTGAAGAGATGAGTCCAGCTACTATTCTTCGTACACTTAATGCTTATGGAAATAAGCATGGAATTGGACGTATTGACATCGTTGAAAACCGTTTTGTAGGTATGAAAGCTCGTGGTTGTTATGAAACACCAGGTGGAACTATTATGCTTAAAGCACACCGTGCTATAGAGTCTATCTGTCTTGACCGTGAAGAAGCACACATGAAAGATGGCTTTATTGCTAAGTATGCAGAGCTTATCTACAACGGTTTTTGGTTCTCACCAGAACGTGAAATGATGCAAGCGGCTATTGACACTACTCAAAAGTATGTTCAAGGCTCAGTGAAGCTCAAGCTTTACAAAGGAAATGTAGAAGTTGTAGGACGTGAGTCTGATATGTCACTTTATAGTGAAGAGCACTCAACATTTGAAGAAGATGAAGTATATAATCAAAAAGATGCCGAAGGATTTATTCGTTTAAATGCTTTAAGAAGAATTATCGCTGGAAAAAAGAGAGGAAATAAATAATATGAGTATGATTAAAATAGATATGAATTCACCAGAGTTCATCGAGAGAATGGAAAAGACTGTTAAGTTTACAGACAAGGTTATCAAGCAGTTTGGTTGGGAATATAACCCACAAGAAGAAGTGAACGAAGGTGTTCAGATGGGTCTTGCTCGTAACAAGATGATGTACAACAAACTTTTTTGCCCATGTTTTATGGTTGAAGAAGTAGATGGTAAGCCACAGTCTGTAGATAACAGAACTTGTCCTTGTACTCCAGCTATAGAAAAAGAGATACCTGAAACTGGTGCTTGTCACTGTGGTATTTTTGTTACACCTGAATATGCAGTAGCTAAGCGTCTTGAACTAGGAATGGAAGAGGCAGCACATACTCACTCTCGTGGTTTATCTAAAGAAGAGTGTGAACAACTAGTCAATCAAGCTGAAATTGACCCAGATGAAATGATAGCACTGCTTGAGGCTCGTGATCTTGGAATGGTAGACTTTAAACTCGTAGATGTTCGTGAGCATATGGAGTGGCAAATGGGTCACATCAAAGGTGCTGATGCACTTGTACCTACAAGTAGTTTTTATCAAAGTATAGAAGAAGCGAAACTAGACAAAAATGAAAATATCATTGTTTACTGTCATGTAGGAAGTCGTTCAGCACATGTGGCTCGCTTAATGCCTGATATGGGTTATACAAAAGTAGGAAACTTAACACACGGTATCGTATCTTACGGTGGCGAAAAAGAGAGATAGGGAAAATATCTATGAAAGTACTTTTAATAAAAGATGTAAAAAGCCTCGGTAAAGCTGGTGAAGTTAAAGATGTTAAAGATGGTTATGGTAAAAATTTTTTAATTGGAAAAGGTTTTGCTAAATATGCAACTGAAGAGATATTAGCACAGCATAAAGCTGATACAGCACAAGCTGCAGCAGACTTAGCAGCAGATATCGCTATTCAAAAAGAGAATGCTGTAAAGTTAGAAAAAGCCGAAGTTATCATCACAAAGAAGATGGGTGATAATGGTCATCTTTTTGGAGCTATTACAAAAGATGAAGTAGCAGCAGCACTCAAAGAGCAACACGGAATTGAGATAGATAAAAAACATATTACTGATAAAAAAGCTATCAAGACAATTGGTGAGCACGACTTAGATCTTAAACTTGGTCATGGCATCCATGCGACACTGCATGTAGATGTTCAAGGTGAGAAATAAGCATAATGTTTGATGCCACAACAATACTTGCCTATAAAGGCAAAAATAAAGCTGTAATAGGCGGTGATGGTCAGGTAACTTTTGGGGACTCAGTCCTCAAAGGTAATGCGACTAAGATACGTACACTCCACCATGGAAAGATACTTGCTGGATTTGCTGGAAGTACTGCAGATGCTTTTAACCTTTTCGATATGTTTGAAGAATTTTTAGAGAATAAAAAAGGAGACTTGCTCAAGTCTGTTGTCGAATTTTCTAAGGCTTGGAGAAAAGATAAGGTACTTCGCCGTTTAGAAGCAATGATGATAGTTTTAAATAACGACCACATCTTCATACTCACAGGAAATGGTGATGTTGTAGAACCTGAAGATGGAGAAATCGCTTCTATAGGAAGTGGTGGAAACTATGCCATATCCGCAGCACGTGCTCTTAAAAAACATGCTTCACTTGATGAAGAAGAACTTATCAAAGAGTCTCTACATATCGCAGGGGATCTCTGCATCTACACAAACCACAACATAAAAACTTTAACACTAGAGAAAAAATAAGAATGAACTTAACGCCAAAAGAGATAGTAGCTTACCTTGACCAGTATGTTATCGGTCAAAATGCTGCTAAAAAGACTATAGCCCTCGCCCTTCGTACTCGTTACAGACGTATGCAACTTAACACTGAACTTCAAAATGAAATAATGCCAAAAAATATCCTTATGATAGGATCAACTGGTGTAGGTAAGACTGAAATTTCTCGCCGACTAGCCAAGATGATGAGTGTTCCTTTTATCAAAGTAGAAGCGAGCAAATATACTGAAGTTGGCTTCGTAGGTCGTGATGTTGAATCTATGATTCGCGATTTAGTTGTAAACTCAATCGCTATAGTCAAAGCTGAAAAAGAGGAAGACAATCGTGAGAAGATAGACAACTATATCTTAAATAAGATAGTTGAAAAACTTCTTCCTCCTCTTCCTGAATCAGCCAGTGAATCTAAAAAAGAGGACTACCAGCATTTACTCGAGAACATGGAACAGAGAGTTCTCTCTGGCGAAATGGATGAAAAGACTATAGAGCTTGACCTTGCAAAATTACAAGTTGAGTTTGACGATAGCGGACTTCCTCCAGAAATGGCAAAGGTACAAGAATCTTTTTCTAAAGTATTTGCGACTATAAACAAAGAAGACAATAAAAAAGAGGTCACAGTAAAAGATGCCAAATCTCTTCTTCGTCAAGAGGCAGCACACAAACTTCTTGATTCAGCAAGTGTGAATGCAGAAGCACTTCGCCGTGCTGAAAATGGTGGAATCATTTTTCTTGATGAAATAGATAAAATCGCACTAAGTGAAAAATCCCAAGGAAGAAACGACCCATCAAAAGAAGGTGTACAACGCGATCTCCTTCCTATAGTTGAAGGTTCAAGTGTCTCTACAAAGTATGGAACTATTAATACAGACCATATTCTCTTCATTGCTGCTGGTGCATTTCATGTAAGTAAGCCTAGTGATCTCATCCCTGAACTTCAAGGGCGTTTTCCACTTCGTGT
>WFNM01000063.1 GCA_015488615.1 Sulfurimonas sp. | reverse complement strand
GCTATTGTCCCACCAATAAGTGCTACCCCAAGACCACTAAAAACAGGGTCTTCTGTCAATAAAGAACTGGCAGCTATAATAGCAAGTGCCGTTAGCAGTATGGGTTTTGCTCTTGTATTTACAGCATCGGCAATAGCTCTATCAATGCTGAGATGTTTTTTCTCTATAAGTTCTTGCGCAAAATCTATAATCAATAAAGAATTTCTTGAATTTATTCCAATGAGAGCTATAAAACCTATAAGAGATGGTCCAGTCATATAAAAATCTTTTGGAGTAAATATGTTCCAAATATAGTGCATATAAATGACTCCAATGATAGATATAAAACTTGCTAATATAATGGAACCGGCAAGTGAAAAATTATTATAATACACCACCATCATAAAAAATATCAATACAATGGCAACACCTAAAGCCAAACTTAAATCTGTTATGACATCCATAGATACTTTTTGTTCTCCATCCCAATGAAGATTAAATTTTTCTTTTGTTTTTTTATCTATCAGTATAAAATCTAACATGCCAGATTTTTCTATATCATACTGGCTTGATAATTCTTTTTGTATATTTTCTCTTATATCAAGTAGTGCATATATTTGACTCACTTCATCCGTTGCAGCAACTATGTTTATCAGAGGAAATAAGTTTTTTGAAGATATTGTATGCTTTTTATTTATTGCTTTTATTGTGACTAATTCACTGAGTGGGACAGGCATACCCAAAGAGTTCATAAGTTTCACTTCTGCAAATTTATTTAAAAGTGTCTCTTTTTTAGAAGAACTAAAAAGTTTTGTTTTTTTATCAAGTACAAGATGAACAGGTACTTGATTTGGGGTATTATCATCATTACTGTAGGCTATATTCATACCCTCAAATGCAAGATATAATATTTTCTTTACTTGTTTTAATTGTAGATGTGATTGAATAATTTTTTTTCTATCCAAAACGACTGTATATTTTGTAAAATTTGCATCGCTTAAAACATCAATATCAACTAATCCTTTTGTCTTTTTAAAAAGATCTTCTAGTTTATATGCCAATGTTTCCATAGAAGAAAGCTTATCATCACTTGTGACTTCTAAAACAATAGCAGCTAAGTAAGGAGGCCCAGCAGGGGCTTCAATAAATTTTATATTCGCATCATGCATAGAACATTTTTTTTGAACAATAGGTCTTAACCTATGAACAGCAGCAACAGAACTTTCATCTCTGGCATCCTCTTTTTTAAGATTAACAAGGATGTTCGCAATATTTTCACCCTTACTAAAAAGGCGACCTTTTAACATCGCAGAAAAATCAACAGGAGCACTCTCTCCTAAAAAGATAGACATATCTGTAATAATCTTCTCTTTTTTTAAAGTTTGAACTATGCAACTTGTCACCTCTTTTGTTTCATAAACTGATTTTCCCTCTGGTAAATCAATATAAATAGTAAAGTTATCTGCAAAACGATTTGGAAGTAGTCTTACTTTAACTAATTCTGAAGTAACAAGCAAAACTGAGGATACCAAGGCAAGAAGCATAAATAATAGTACAAATCTTTTCTTATTTTTACTTTGTAAAAGTGCATATACAGAAGATTCGATAATTTTATGTTTTTTCATTTTAGTCATCCTTCTTCATAAATTTATTGGCAAAATATGGTGTAAATATGTAAGCAACAATAAGCGAAAAGAACATTGCTAAAGGAGCAAAAATGGCAATAGGTCTTATGTATTGCCCTACTGTTCCTCCAACTAAAAACATGGTTAAAAATGTCATAATAATCGCTACAGTTGCTAGGTTTGTAGGATTACCTATCTCATTTGTTGCAGCAATGGCTATCTCTTTTACTGTCTTTCCTTTTGCATCATGGTCATGAAAGTGTCTGTGAATATTTTCTATTACAATAATCGCAGAATCTACTAAGAGACCAAGACTTACAAGAATGGCAAAAAGGGAAACTTTATTTATACTTTGTCCTAGCATATATCCGGCAAAAAGAGTTAAAGATATAATCATAGGAACGGTAAGCGAAACAATAAGAGCTTCTTTATACCCAAGTGCTACTATAAGTATTAGACCTATAATTAGGACGGATATTACAATATGCATTACAAGCTTATTTACAGAATGATTTGCTGTATAACCATCATCTCTAGTAATAATAAAGCCTATCTTATCTTTGTCTAATTCTGGCTTGAGTGAATCCATAAGCACAGCTATCGCTTCATCCACATCTACAACATTAGAACCATGTTTTTTCGTTATACTTATGGTTGTTTGTGGTATCTCATGACCTAAACCATTTTGTGCATATGTGAGTGTTGCTGATTTCATATTTTGAATATCATCGCCCTTACTAACTTTAGCAACATCTCTTATATATATTGGAGAATTATTATAGGTAGTGACTATCAAGCTATTTATATCATTACAGTTTTGTATGGCCTTATCAACTCCAAATACAACTATTTTATTGCTTTTAGTTCGTCCTGTAATATCTGGAGTTCTTGAAGTTAGTCCCTTTACTGCTTTCGCAATTTGCCCCAAAGAGAGATGATAAGCACTAAGTTTGTGAAGATTGACTTCAATATTGTATTGCTCTTTTCTTTCACCAATTAAATCAGTAATAGCTACATTTTTAATACGATTGATTTTTGTTTGAATTTTTGCTACTTTTTTGTAAAGTTCTGTCATCGAAATAGAATCATCTTTGGGATAAAAAGCTATGGATGAAATGGCAATATCCGTATCTATATCCATGGTTTTTATTATAGGTTGCATGATCCCTTTTGGAAGTACATCTAAATTTCTTATCACACTAGTATAAAATTTAAAGTCTGATGCTTCTTTATTTACACCTAAAAAAAACTTTACATTTATAATGGCAAGATTATCCTGGGCAATGCCATAAATATCTTCAACATCTTCGATCTCTCGAAGTCTTCTCTCAAGTGGTTCGACTATGATCTTTTGAATTGCTGCTGCTTTTACTCCAGGATAGGGGACTATGATGACACCACCTGCTACAGCAATTTGTGGATTTGCCTCTCTAGGAGAAATTTGTAAGGTTATATAGCCCATGAAAATTATAAAGAGACTGAGCATTAGGGTAAGAGGATGCTCTATAAAAATAGCTGCTAATTTTCCCGCTACATTTTTTTTATATTGTTTTGTATTCATTTACTACCTTATAAAATATATGAAGTAAACAAATACTAAAAATATTGAAGTTAACTTTGTGATAAAAGTATAGGGTATAACTCTTATATCTGAATTAAGACAAAATTATAAACTAAAGAGCAATAGGGCAAGACTTTAAGGAAGATAAATATAACTTCCGCTAAAATACCACTCTTACAAACTGGACAGCTGGCCGAGTGGTCGAAGGCGCTCGCCTGGAACGCGAGTATAGGGCAACCTATCTAGGGTTCGAATCCCTAGCTGTCCACCACCTAACAATCTCATACAATCCAAACGAACTGAAAAGTGATTAAGACTAGTAATACCTTATTTACTAAAATAGCAATACACAAATGATACACACAAAAAGAGTATAATAATAGAAAGAAAAAGAGAAGGAGTCTATTATGTGTATACCTCATGGAGCTGCTCGTTCAAAAAGCAATGGTTTTGTTAAAAAAGTGAAACAAAAAAAACATATCAAAAGAGTTTCTAAGGAGCACTTTGAGAAAGGTGATCCTGATTTTGTAGATGAGAGAACTACCCCATACATCCCAAAAGAGAAAAAGAAGTCATTTTTTGACTCGCTTTTTGGAGTTTAGTGTGAGCTTTACAAATCGTAGAAATTTTCTAAAGGCTGGTGTTTTATCTAGTGCTGTGGTTATCATGAGCGGTTGTTCTGTTTTTGGCATTACAACAACTCGTAATACTATTAAGGTACTAGAAAATGATCTCTTCCCAAAGGCAAATGAACTCGGGATTGATACTGCAGACTATATAAGTATCATCCTTAGACATCCCCGAGTGACACAAGAAGATAAGAGATTTCTTAAAAACGGTGCCAAGTGGCTTAACGAAACTTCAGTTGAGATGTTTCAAAAACAGTACACGAAACTCTCTTTTGAAAAACGCCAACTTATTCTTAAAAATATAACAAGTACAGAGTGGGGAAACTCTTGGTGTAGCACAGTTTTAGGCTACACTTTTGAGGCTGCATTTGGAGATCCTATTTATGGTGGAAACAACAAGGAAGCTGGCTGGAAATGGCTCGCATTTGAGGGTGGGAAACCTCGACCAACAGAGGTGTATTTATAATGTATGATGTATGTATTATTGGGAGTGGAGCAGGTGGCTCGCCCATAGCTTATGAGTTGTCCAATGCAGGGTTTAAGGTTGTAGTACTTGAAAAAGGAAAACTCTATGATGAATCTACTTTTAACAAAGATGAGATAGCTGTCTGCCGTAGAGATATGTTTACTCCTCCATTGGGTGAGCAAAAACATATTATAAATGAGTACTCACCATCTGGAAAAATTACTCGTTATGATGGTGAGAAGTCAGGCTGGAGCTTTTGGAACGGTTCTATGGTTGGGGGAAGCTCTAACTTAATGAGCGGTTACTTTCACCGAATGAAGCCAAATGATTTTAAGTTACTTAGTGCTTATGGTAAGATAAAAGGTGCTAATGTAGTGGACTGGTGTATAAGTTACGAGACCCTAGAACCCTACTATGAGAAGGTAGAAAAAGTTATAGGTGTGAGTGGAAAGATAGTTAAACATAAGTATCAAGAGCCACGTTCAACACCAGACTTTCCTTACCCGATGCTCGAAACAAATGGTGTAACGAAGTGGTTTGATGTGGCTTGTGAAAAACTAAAATTTACTCCCATACCAACACCTCGTGCTATTCTCTCTATGAATGCTCTTGGACGAAACGGCTGTTACTACTCAAACTTCTGTGGCAGTTATGGCTGTGCTAGTGGGGCCAAAGGGAGTGCGAGAGCTGCACTCCTGCAAAAGTGCAAGGCAAAAGTCATTACCGATGCCTTTGTCTACAAGCTAGACGCAAAAGATGGTAAGGTAGTTAGGGCACACTACTACACAAAACATAAAATCCCTCATATGATAAATGCAAAGATATTTGTTCTCTCAGCTCAAGCCATAGAATCCTCGCGTTTACTCCTCAACTCAAAAAGTAAAGAGTTCCCAAATGGTCTTGCAAACTCAAGTGGGGAGTTAGGAAAAAATCTTATCTTCTCTGCTGGTGGAAGTGGAAGTGGGCGTTTTATTTTTGAAAAACTCACAAAAGAACAGCAAAAAGAGCTCATGCAAGCAGGACTTTTTTTTAATCGTAGCTTGCAGGGTTGGTATGAGTATACAGATGGAGGTAAGACTTATAAGGGTGGAACAATTGACTTTCTTTTTGAACATCAAAATCTCATAAGCAGAGTAAATCGAGAAATTTATGATGATGAGGGTAATCTACTTTGGGGTGATAAACTGGCAGAAAAAATAGACAAAACACTCACAACTTCTCGTGTTTTGACCTTTGAAGTCTTTAATGACTGGCTACCTACGGATCACTGTAATGTTGCAGTCGATGAAAAAGAGACTGATATGTGGGGTGTCCCAGTCGGAGTCATCAACTTAAACTCACATCCTCAAGACTTAGAAGTGGGTGAATATCTCGCAAAACATGCAGTAGAAGTTCTTAAGCAGATGGGAGCAGTAGAGATAGACTCCTCCATCTCTTCAAGTCCTCCACCAAATCTAGTAGCAGGAGGCTGCCGCTTTGGCAATGATCCAAAAACATCAGTCCTCGATAAAAACTGTAAGGCGCATGACTTAGATAACCTTTATGTAACAGATGCCTCTTTCATGCCAACAGGAGGGAGTGTTCCTTATACATGGACTATCTATGCAAACTCTTTTCGTGTGGCAGATATTATAAAAAAAGAACTACTGTTAGTGTAGTAAGGAAAAAAGTTTATGTATCTTTGGAATCGTTCCTATTTTTATGAAGAATATGACGTGTATTTATAATTTATTTATGTAGAAACACTAGACTCCTTTCATATAACAAAAAAGAGCAAATATGATAAAAATACTTATGGTTGAAGATGATGCTGTTATAGCGGAGTTTTTGGGAAAATACTTCGCTGAGAAAGAGTATGTACTTACTAACCTTATAAGGCCTTCACAAGGTTTAAATGCCATTAAAAAAGAGCAGTTTGACATCATCATACTTGATCTTACTTTGCCTGAGATAGATGGTCTTGAGCTCTGTAAGCAGATGAACTCTCTTACAACAACCCCTATCATCATCTCTAGTGCTCGTAGTGATATCAACGATAAGTTAGTGGCGTTGGAGCATGGGGCAGATGATTACTTGGCTAAGCCTTATGATCCCCGTGAACTTGAGGCTCGCATAAAGACTGTTCTTAAACGCACAGGAAAGATAGCTCAAGATGAAACTACGGCGTTTGTTGTAGATGAAGAGAGCTCACAGATATTTCACAAGAACCAAGCACTAACTCTTACCCCCGCTGAGTATGGGATGCTTAAGATATTTCTTGAAAATCCTAACCGCTCTATAAGCCGTGCAGATATAGCAAATTCCATAGACTCTATGCGTTTTGACTCTGGAGTTGAGTCTATAAATGTTCTTATAGGTCGCATACGAAAGAAGATAGAAAAAGACCCCTCAAAACCAGAACTACTCAAAACCATTCGTGGCATAGGATACCGATTTGCATATAAAGTCTAAAAACTCAATACTAAACGCCATCACCCTTATCGGTTTTTTAACTGCCCTTCTCCTCATCGCTACTACAGCACTACTAGGCTACATAGCACTCATAAATGATAAACGCGATGCGATAAAGCAGAGTATAGTACTTTACGAGAACCTCCATAAGTATAAGGCTCAAGATACACTGCTTAAAGAGTACCTGACTCGTAATCACCTTACTATGGTGACACTTGAAGAAGCCAAAGCTATCATGGGAAGAGGGGAGCAACTTATTACAGATAAGGATTTGCATAAGACTCTTCATGAAGCAAACATTGAGATATTTGTAGAGAATGCTCACTACTTTTATGCTT
>WFNM01000062.1 GCA_015488615.1 Sulfurimonas sp. | reverse complement strand
CATAGTTAGCACCAGTACCAGCAGTTGCTGTATGAGATGAACCCCAAACATTACTAACAAGTTGGTTTTCTAAACCTAAAGTTGTTAATGCAGTTGCACCAGCACCAGAACTAATAGAAACTAAGTCATTTTTAAAAACATCTGTTGTAAGTTTTAAATGTACTGCAACATCAGCAGCACTTGAGTCTTTACCAAATAAAGTACCATTTTTTCCAACAACATTATCATAACCACTTGCAGCATCACTTGTTTGGTAGTTTAATTGAGCATCACCACTTACTTTTGTGTTTTCAAATGCAAATGCAGATGACCCTACTAGTAGCGCTGCCACTAAACTCATTTTTGTAATTTTCATATTTTTTCCTTAATTTTTTATAAATTTCAATTATCAGTATATCACAACCTCACCTTAAGACAAAGTTAAAGTGACCTGATATTAATCATTTCTTACTATAATATACATATGAAGCAACTAATATCACAAACTAATCTAATTTTAAGTCTTGTATTTCTCTCTGGGTGTACAACACATGTCAATACTACACCTTCACAAAATGAAGTGCTCAATAGTCTTAGTAACTCAAATGCAAAGAAAGAGAAGATCTACTGGATGCAAAATCAACTTAATAGCTTTTTTGAAAAAGAGTGGAATCCTACTATGAAAAAGGATAAAGAGATTCAGAAGAAATATGGTAAAAAAGAAGTAAAAAAAAGCTTTACACTTCAAGAGTTTGTAGATAAGCAAGCAGCTTATAACAAAGCACACCCTACAAATACATCAAAATCAAATGTCAAGAAGTTAGAGAGTATGCCTGTTATAGGTAACGAGTCTAATAAAAGGTGAATTACCGACTAAAGTCGGTGTTACTGTCGCCGTAACACCTGTTTTAGCCTCTCCTCTTTCAAATAAATTGGTGTTACGAGAGTTCCTCTGCAAACCCTATCATACTGCAAAAATGCTCTGCATAGAGTGCTGCACTTCCCACTAGAATACCATCTACATTGTCTATTGCTAGAACATCTTTGGCATTTGTTACTTTTACACTACCACCATATAAAAGTGGTGCTGGAGATTTTTTCTTGAGTTCTTTATGTATAGACTCTATGTCTTCTAGTGTAGGTGTAATTCCTGTACCTATAGCCCACAAGGGTTCATAAGCAACAATAAGGTTTTCATAGTTTGTGTCTATACCCTCATACTGAGTAGATATATACTCCATCATTTCACTCTCACCAGCCTCGCGTTTAGAAAGTGGCTCACCAATACAATAAACGATCTTAAAACCTAAGTCTTTATAGTAGTTGAATTTCTTTATAAGTAGCTCTTGCGTTTCACCTAAAATATGCCTACGCTCACTATGTCCTATAAGTATAGTATTTATCCCAAACTCATCAAGATGTACCGTTCCTATTTCACCGGTAAATGCACCATCTTTTGTAGGATAGGCATTTTGAGCTCCTACTATCACAGAACTATCATTTTCATCTAGGGAGCTCATGGCAGGAAATACTAGTACTTCTTGAGATATAGCATTGTTCTTTACATAAGTATCTAACTCTTGTATGTACTGTTTTGTCTCTTTTCTTGTGAGGTTTGTTTTAAGATTTGCTGCTATTATCATAATTTTGCCTTATTTAAAAATATATGTTCTATCTCGAGAGAGAGGGAACAAGATTAGGTGAAGCTACTCTGGCTTAATAATGAGTTGTGCTACACCTGGGAGGATTTTGCCCTCTAGTAGTTCTAGTGAAGCACCTCCACCTGTTGAGATGAAAGTCATTTCGTCATCTACATTTATACGTTGTACGAGGTCTGCTGTATCCCCACCACCCACTACAGTTGTTGCATAAGAGTCTGCTACAAAATGTGCTATTTTTGTAGAACCACGAGCGAATTTTTCCATCTCGTAAACACCCATAGGACCATTCCAAAGAACTGTTTGCACATCCCCTAGTCCCTCATGATAAAGTCTTACAGTTGCGGGACCGATGTCAAGACCCATCCAGCCTTTTGGAATCTCTTGTGCTGTTACTATCTTACTCACTGCATCTTCGGCGAACTTATCTGCTGCTACTACATCTACTGGTAAATAAAACTTCACACCAAGCTTTTTTGCTTCATCCATAATCTTTTGAGCCTCGTCTAAAAGTTCATCTTCTACAAGTGAAGCACCAATATCATAACCGAGTTGTTTTAAGAATGTAAACGCCATTCCTCCACCTACGAACACCTTATCTACCTTAGGAAGAAGATTTACAAGTGCTTCAAGTTTTCCAGAAACCTTACTACCACCAACAATAGCAGCAAATGGTCGAACGGGATTGTTAATAAGCTTACCAAAAAACTTGATTTCGCGTTCTAGTAAAAATCCAGCAGCTTTATGTTCATCATCAAAAAACTTTGTGATTCCTTCTACTGAAGCATGTGCCCGGTGACTAACACCAAAGGCATCATTTACATAAAAGTCAGCCATTGAAGCTAATTTTTCACTCAATGCTGCATCATTTTTTGTCTCACCCATCTCAAAACGAACATTTTCTAGTAAAAGCACTTCATGACGAGGTAAATCTTTTGCTTGTTTGAGTGTAACATCATCTACTACACCAGAAGCTAGTTCTACATGACGTTTTAGGAGTTGCTGAAGTCTTCTTGCTACTGGAGCAAGTGAGTATTTCTCATTTACTTCACCTTTTGGGCGACCTAAGTGAGAAGCGAGAATAACAGCACAATCTTGATCTAAACAGTAGTTAATAGTTGCCATAGCAGAGCGAATACGTCTATCATCAGAGATATTTCCAAACTCATCCATTGGAACATTAAAATCACAACGGATAAATACTTTTTTGTCTGTAAGGTTTAAGTTTTTTATATTTAATAATTCCAATGAAATACCTTTTACTTAGAAATATGTAGAGCCATGTCTACTAAACGCATAGAGTAACCCCACTCGTTATCATACCAAGCCATTATCTTGACCATATCTCCACCTATAACCTGTGTTAAGTCTTCTGCAACTACAGAAGAGTATTCACACCCTACGAAGTCTTGAGAAACACGCATCTCTTTATCCATAAGTAGAAGCCCTTTAAGTCTGTTATCTGCTGCTTCGTTAAATACTTTTGTCACTTCTTCTTTTGTCGTGCCACGTTTTACTACAACATTTAAGTCAACCATAGAAACATCTGGTGTTGGAACACGAACAGACTGACCATGTAAACGACCCTCAAGCTGAGGCATAACAAGACTAATAGCCTTCGCAGCACCAGTAGTTGTAGGGATCATATTAATTGCACCTGCTCTTGCACGACGCTTATCTTTTGAGTGTTTTACATCTAAAATATTTTGATCATTTGTATAGGAGTGAATAGTTGTCATAAGACCCTTTTCAATACCAAATGCATCATCTAAAACACGTGCAACAGGACCTAAACAGTTTGTAGTACAACTCGCATTAGAAACAATCTTTTGACCATCATAAAGTTCTTCATTTACACCCATTACAAATGTTGAAGTTGCTTTATCTTTTGATGGAGCAGAGAAAAGAACTTTTTCAACACCATTATCAATGTGTACTTGTGCAGACTCTTGTGTAAGAAAAACACCTGTACACTCTAAAACCATATCAGCACCACAATCAGCGAACTTAAGATTTTTAGGATCACGATCAGAAAAAACTCTTATCTTGTGACCATCAATGCTGATATTTTCTTCATCAATTTGCTCTACATTACTTGCAAAAGTACCATGAACCGAGTCATTTCTTAGAAGGTATAACATCATATCCATACTCGCCATATCATTAATCGCTACGACTTCAACATCATCTCTGTAAGCTGCTATTCGAGCTACACAACGACCAATTCTACCAAATCCATTAATTGCTATTTTAAGTGCCATTATAATTCCTATAATTTTTTATTCGGTTATTTTAACTAAATTTAGCTATAATTCGCATTAAATGAAAACTATTGCACTTTTTGGAGGGAGTTTTGATCCTCCACATCTTGGTCATTTCAGTGTTGTGTATGCTCTTTTAGGGATAAAAGAGATTGATGAAATCATCGTAATGCCCACCTATCTCAATCCTTTTAAAGACAACTCTTTTGCTCCGGCAGAGTTGCGTTTGAAATGGTTAAGTGTGATCTTTGCCAAATATAAGAAAGTCACCGTTAGTGATTTTGAAGTGAAACAAAACAAAAAAGTGCCAACACTTGTCACAGTAGAGAATCTACACAAGACCTATGAAAATATCTATCTCATCATAGGTGCTGATAATCTGCAGAATTTAAATTCATGGCATGGCTATAATGAGCTTCAAAAGTATGTAACTTTTATGGTTGCTAATCGAGGCAATATAGAGATACCAGAGGCTTATGAAGAGCTTAATGTTTCAGTAAATATTTCTTCTTCTGCTCTTCGAGAAGAGATGCAAAAAGAGATGCTTTGTGAAGTAAATGCAGATGAAATAGTGCAATACTATAAACATACAAAAAATAAAAAACATAATTAAGGACAACAATGCAAAATAGAATTAAAAACATAACAGATGTACTCGACAAAAACAAAGCAGAAGCTATAGAGGTTTTTGATCTTCGTGAAAAAAACTACTTCGTAGACTATGCAATCATCGCTTCATCACTTGGTAGTAGACATACTATAGCACTCCTTGACCACCTCAAAAAAGGTATCAAGCCAGAAGAAACTTTTAACAATGTAGATGAGAGTGGGGACTGGGTTGTTGTAGACTTAGGCGATATACTTATTCACATTATGACAGCTGAATACAGAACAAAGTACGATATGGAAACTTTTTTAAGTGAGCTTGGAAAATCTACCGGAGAGGAGTGGTAGATTTTATTTGGATAGCGACTGCATCTGATTTTCTA
The DNA here is from genome assembly GCA_015488615.1 of Sulfurimonas sp. GTDB lineage: Bacteria > Campylobacterota > Campylobacteria > Campylobacterales > Sulfurimonadaceae > Sulfurimonas. The sequence goes on along the minus strand of WFNM01000062.1, from coordinate 23,885 downwards.
ATATATCTCTAAAGTTGTAGATAGCTTCTACATACTTTACAGGTTCACTCCCTCTTGCAAAGCCATACTGTAAACCACTATAGTACTTCTTTTGTGAGAGCAGAGGAAGTACTACTTTTAGATCGCTCCATATATTTTCATTAAGCCCTATTTCTCGAGCTAATGTCTGTGCATCACGAATATGACCCATCCCTATGTTATAAGCTGCTAAAGCAAACTTTAGTCTATTTTCCCCTTTGACATCAGAGCCTATAAACTTTAGCATCTGTTTTATATGCCTTGTTCCACCTACTATACTCTGTTTTGGATCTAGTCTATTTTTCACCCCTAAGAGTTTTGCTGTATGGCGAGTCAGCATCATAAGTCCTCTCACACCAGTAAAACTTTTTGCTTTAGCATTCCAGTGAGACTCTTGGTAAGAGATAGTAGCTAAAAGTGTCCATGGAATACCAAAACGAGTTGCTGCTTCTTTAAAGAGCTTCTCATACTTTGGCAGACGGCTTTTCATTCGTTTATAAAACATCTTTGTATTGTAGTAGTCAAAAAAGAGTACATACGAGTAGTAATGATCTTTGAGTTGGCTGATTTTTCCCTGTTGATTATAATCATTGAGCCATGTATAAAGATCTGCTTTTAGCTCTGTAGCTTCATCAGGAAGCAACCAAGCAAGTTGTTCTCGCCCACTTATAGAAAATGCCATCGCTATCTCAGGATAGTAGCGAAGATTTAGAGCATAAACATTTGAGTCAGCTATAGTACAGTCAACCTCATGTTTAGAGACTTTTTCAAGGATCTCTTCAGTTGAAAGACTCGAACTGTATGTCGCATTTATGTCGAAGCCATCATTTTGCAAAGCTTTTATAGTTTCTTGGTAGCTCGTATCTTCACCTACTAATATACTTAGTCCAGCAAGATCCTCTACATCACGAGGAAAATTACTCTTTTGTTGCATACCTCGATAGCAAATAACCTGTTCTTGTACTTCAAAGTATGAGGGACCAAAATAGAGTTTTTTTTCACGCTTAGCAGTTTTCGTTAATGAGGCAGATGTAATATCTATATCTATGTCTTGACTAAGTTTTAAAGCCTCTTTGATAGTATGTGCAGTTTCAATCTTCAGTGGTACATTTAAATGTTTTGCATACTCTTTTAAAAGATCATACTCAAATCCTTGTGGACCATCAACTCCTACATAGTAAGAAGATGGAGCATCCAAAAGAACTACATGTAACTCTTTCTTACGTTGTATTCTCTCTAAATAAGATATTTTTTTTATTTTTTTTCCAGGAGTATAAGCTGTGTGACTAAGCCACCCAAAACTAAAAAAAGATATTGCAAAAAAAGTGATTAAAAATACTGAAAGATATTTATTCATACCACAAGTTTACAGACTTAACCTTATGCAAAAATAAAACGATTTATTCCATTTTCATACTCGTATGCTAAAACTTGCCCATGTGCTTGAAGAATAGAATCTACAAGGTAGAGCCCCAAACCAAAGCTACTTTTAGAAGGATTCTCCTTTGTAAAAGGCTCTATATAATAACTTAAAGGCTGTGCTAAACGCTCCCCTATGTTCTCAAAACTAAGTTCACCATTTATTGTACAAATTTTTATTCTGCCATCAGTAGAGTACTTCATAGCATTGTCTATCATATTTTTTATAGCAGTTGTATAGAGTCGGTAGTTCGCATGTAACTTAGCATCAGCATTTACAGTAACACTTACTACATCTCGTTCAACCATTGCCATGTCTATTGCACCATCAATGATATCGACTATTCTATACTCATTAAAGTCGCGTTTATCATCTATGCTTGTCACCTCTTCTATGAGTGCAAATTCAGTTACAAGTGATTCTAAACGATGAAAAATACTCTCAAAACGATTTTTTTGCTTCTGTGAATCTAACATTTGAGTAGCAATAGTCCCCTTGGCAATAGGGGTTTTAAGTTCATGCATAATATTTCGAAGAAAAAGAGTACGTGATTCTAGCAAGTTATTAATTTTTTCTCTAGTGTTCTCTAGTTCGTTTGAAACAAGCCCTATCTCATCGCAGGCATTTGTTTTAAAAGAGATATCAAGATTACCATCTCCAAACATTGCTATCTTTTTTCGTAGGCGGATAAGTGGACGTAATTTTTGTAAAACAAGAACAAAAGAGAGACTAATAATCATAAAAATTGTACTGTAAGCATAGAGAAGATTAATATAAGAGTATGGTTTGAGATCCTCATCTTTAATAAGGATAGCTGCATTATTTGTCTGCATATAAAAGTAGATAGTTTTTTTATACTGCACCATTGTAGCACGTAGTCTTGTAACTATATTTTTTCTATATAAACCACCAGTATTAAGCATGGGCTTTAAGTTAAGATTCTTAAAACCTTCGCGTTTAAGAATTTCCCCTTTATTGATAATATCTTTTTGAAGCTCTTTTCCACGTACGATTTGAAGTTTATAGACAGCAAGGTTTGCATCAAGCATTATTTCAGAGTTCTTTTTTTGTTGATGATCTCTATATATCTGTGTAATAACAGAGTACTTTGTGAAGATATGATTAATATACTGCTCTTTATTGAGCTTATAAAACTCCCAAAAAATTGCACTTACACTCACTAAAGAGACTATGAGTGCAAAGAGTACAGTTATAAGAACAGCATGTTTTTGCAAGTGGATTTTACTTTAAAAGTTTATAACCAACACCACGAACAGACTCTATAAGAGACTTATCGCCGAGTTTATTGCGAATGCGCCCTACCATCACGTCAATACTCTTATTTGAAGAGTCTTCATTGATTGCATTTACATTATGGATAAGATCTTCGCGAGAGACTACAAGCCCTTGCTTACTTATCATATATGAAAGGATACCAAACTCCGCATTTGTAAGCTCGATAGTACGACCTTTATATGTGATAACCATTGTTGCACGATCACATTTAAAATCACTTTTACTCTCCTCTTTCTCTTCACTTTTTGCCTCATAACGACGAAGTACTGAGTGAATACGAGCCTCAAGTTCTCTAGGATCATAAGGTTTTGGCAGATAATCATCTGCACCAAGTTCTAATGCTTTTACCTTATCTGTTACATCTGAGCGTGCTGATGAGATAATAATAGGGATATCTTGACGTTCACGAATCGCTTCACACACTTCAAGTCCATCCATGCCAGGAAGAGTTAAGTCCAAAATGACTAAGTCAAATGGTTCCAGTTTTAATATACTTACTGCTTTAAAAGGGTCATCTTCAGTTATAACCTCAAACTCAAACTGTTCAAGATATTCTGTTAAAATTTCTGCTAGTTCTAAGTCATCTTCTATCATTAATATTTTATTCATAAGGCTAATCTTAACAGAGTTTGTTAATGTTTTGGTAAACTCTGACATAAAACTCATCACGAGAAAAATCTTTAATAAGATAATCATCAGAACCATTATGTAATTGTGTACTTGTTACAAACGAATTACTTGAGTCAACTAAGGTAAGAATCTTAAGTTCATTATTCTGTGCAGTTTTTCTTATCTTTTTCACAATCTCTAAAGAATTTAAATAAGGTTCATTTGAATCAAGAACAAGGAGAGATATATCAGGATGAAGTGCTAAACGCTCATGTACTTCTTCATCATTATGTGCATTAACAACTTTAAAGTTATGAAGTTTTAGGTTTTCTCTTAAATAGGTACTGTAAATCTTTGAATCACTTGCTACTAAGATTTTAGTCTGTTTATTTGCTTGAAGTTGTTTGAGTTGTTTAATCACATTTACTTCATTATTAAATCTTATTTTTTTGATATAAGAGACTATTTTAGCCCCTTCAAACTCATCAAAAAAATCTTCATCTATATGATTTGTAAATACTAATGGAGCAATATTATGACTGTTAAGAAGAGCTATTACTTCTCCATTTGGAGCATCCTTAAGAATTCTTTCTACTACTGCATACTCATAACGTTTACATTTAAGAAGAGACTTCGCTTCTTCAAAACTCTTTGCTATATCATACTCAAAAGTATTTCCTACATCAAGTAGTTCTTTAAAAAGGGCCTGAACTATAATGCTATCTTCCACTATTAAAAGTTTTGCCATAACATACTCCTTTCGGATACAAAGTATCCTCTTACTCAATTATAGCAAAATAAAGAGAAATGTCAGGCTAAAAGTAGTGTAACATTATAGGCGATAAATGCCATTACATAAGCTACAATAGAAGTAAATGCGAAGAGATAAAAGAAGTACTTTATATGTCCCGCTTCACGTGTAAAGACTATCGAAGCAGCGAAACATGGTAAATATATCATAATTACTACGATAAATGCAACTGCCGATGGGAAGGATATATTTTTACTTATAGCCACCACAAGAGAGTTACTATCCTGATCTACATCATTTCCTAATGCATATAAAACACCAAGAGTAGAGACTACAACTTCTTTAGCAGCAAGACCAGCTTGAAGTGCAACACTCATCTTCCAATCAAAACCAAGAGGTGCAAAGAGTGGCTCTGAAAATTTTCCTATCGTTCCTAAATAACTCTGTTCAAGTTGTGCTTCACTCAGTTGATGTTCTAGTGCAGCTTTAGCTGCTACACCTTGAGCCTTTTCTATCTTAGTCTCATAACTTTTTTTGAGTTCAAGATTATGAGGATAGTTACTTAAAAACCAGATTAACATTGATGCTCCTGCTATAAATGTACCTGCTTTTTTAAGATACATCATAGTTTTTGTCAATACAGTGTGCCAGATAAGTTTAAAAGTTGGTAGTCTATACTTTGGCATTTCCATAACAAACGGCTCATCTTTCCCTCTAAATGCAGTAAGTTTAAGTACTTTTGCAGCTAACAATCCTAAAAGAGCTCCACTAACATAGATAGCAAAGAGAATATTCCCTGCCATATTTGAAGCGAAAAAAGCTCCCGTAAAAAGAACATAGACAGGGAGTCTTGCACCACAAGACATAAAACTAATGATGAAAAGAGTTAGAAGTCTATCACGGTCATTTTTGAGAATTCTCGCTGACATATAAGCTGGAATAGAACACCCAAAACCAGTTACTAGTGGAATAAAACTCTGCCCATGTAGACCAAATTTATGAAAAAATCCATCGAGTAAAAATGCTACCCTACTCATATACCCAGTACCCTCAAGTAAAGCGATACCAATAAACAGTATAATGATATTTGGCACAAAAAGTACTACAGCTCCAACACCAGCAATAACACCATCTACTATAAGGGAGCGGATATCTTCATTAGCTATAGTTGCACCAACAGTATTTCCAAACCATGTAAAGAACATATCAATATAGTCCATAGGAATATTTCCTATCTTAAATGTAAGCTGGAAAAGTGACCACATAAAAAAGAGAAATATCGGTATACCAAAGATAGGATGAATAAGAATAGAATCTATCTTTTCAGTAAGTGTCTTTTTCTCCTCAATCTTCTTTTGTTTAAGCACTTCAGCTGTAATACCACGATTAAATGCAGCATACTCTTCTGCAAACGATTCTTTAATATCATCACTATCATGGTGGAGTTCTATATGCTTACTTGCTTCTATCAAGATGGGCTGGAGTTCTACCCATATGGGTTCATCATGGAGTTTAGCATATGTTTTTTTATTCCCTTTTAAGAGATTAATTGCAACATTCCGATAAGAGTTTGTAGAGCTAAATTTGTGCTTCTCAAGATACCAAACTATCTGTGCTATCTCCTCTTCCACAGATTCACTAAAAACAAGTTTTGGCTTATTTTTCGGTGTTTCATACTTCAGTATCACAGCTTCTATAAGCTCTTCTATCCCCTCTTTTGTTACCGCTGAAACTTTTACACAAGGTACTCCGATAAGCTCAGCCATATACTCTGCATCTATCTGTATACCCTCTTTTTCTGCTTCATCACTCATATTCAGGGCAATAACTACTTTTTTGCTCATAGTTAGAAGTTCAGAAGTAAGTTGAAGGTTTTTTTCTAAATTTGTTGAATCTACTACATTGATGATAATGTCATAATCTTCTGCACAAAGATACTCATGTGTAACTCTTTCTTCTATAGTATAATCTGTAAAGGCATATGTTCCAGGAAGATCCACTACAGTAAAGTGATACTCTTTATAGTCAAAAAGGACTTCTGTTTTATCGACTGTGACGCCAGAGAAGTTTCCTACATGCAGGTGTGCATTTGAGACAGAGTTGATGAGCATACTCTTCCCAACATTTGGTTGACCTACGAGTGCTACTTTTATATGGTTTGCTATTATTGGGCAAGCTTTTGCATCTACAGTGCTCATATCTTCTCCACTTCTATAAGTTTTGCTTCTTCCCCTCGAAGGGCTATACGCATTTTGCCTACTTTAACCTCTATAGTACTTTTTGCAGGAGCATGTTCCAAGACCTCAACTTCTGCCTCTTTCATAATACCAAAAGAGATAAGTCGCTGTTTTAAGTCACCTTCTGTGTTTAGTTTAACTATTCTTACCTTACAAGCTTTATGGCAGTCTAAAAGTGTTTTCATTTTACTTCTTTTATTGTTTTGTTAAAATTATAATCATTATCATTTAAAGAAAAGCTTAATTTTTTCATCTATTTGCTATAATACCATTAATAAAAACAAATAAGGCAGTACATGAAATTTCTCTGGACACCCTCTTCTCACTTTAATCTCGCAAATATGTTTACATTTGTCAACATTACAGCTGGTCTTATGGCGACTTACTTCATCACTCAAAACAACTTCATTTTAGCGATAGTTCTTGCTTGGGTTGGTGGTGCATTTGATATCTTCGATGGTAAGATTGCTAGAAAATACAATCTTAGTAATGAGTTTGGAGTACAGCTTGACAGCTTTGCAGACTTTTTAAGTTTCGTGCTTGTTCCTGTGTTCCTTATCTTCCAAGCAGTCTATGCAACACAGCTAAGTGGCCTTATGCTCATCATTGCTTCTATCACAAGTATCTACTATGTTATCTCTGGACTTCGTAGACTCATCCACTTCAACCTAAACGCAGATGCGGGAGAGGTAGAAAACTATTTCACAGGTGTACCAACACCACTTGGAGCTATACTTTTATGGGTAGTTTATCTTACAAATGCATATGAGTTATTACCTGCAGTTGTTGTTATTGGGGCTATGGCGGTTATCGCTTGGACTCTTAACTCTACTATAAAAGTCAAACACCCCTAAATTTAGCTTATTTATTATTTATACTAAATTTACCACTTCCTAGAAGTGCTATCACTATAGCCATTACAAAAAACATCAGAGGGGATTCCATAGCGAGCCCCCCATACTTTGCAAGTCCAAAAGAAAAACCATATGCAAGGTACATCGCGACAAGCATATTAAACGCGAGAACAAGAGAAGCTACGCGTGCATAAAGCCCTAAGATGATAAATATCGGAGCAATAAGCTCTCCTAGGTAAACGCCATAGGCTAAAAATTGAGGTAAAGAAGCAGCAGAGAGCATCGCTTCAACACCACCAATTCCATGTATAATTTTGTAAAATCCGTGAAAAAGTATAAATATACCTAAAGATACCCGTAGTAGTAGTTTTGCTATATCACTATTGGATGGCATTTATGATTCCTCTTTTTTTCTAAACTTACAACTACCCACAGAGATAGTTTTTCCACTCTTTATACTCTCTTCTATATAGAGAAGTGTACCTTTAGGATCTGCATCCCCTATCTCTTCTTCTATTATTCGTAAAAGATCTTTCTCTGATGTAGCTGTCCATGTTTTTTCATAGTTGTATTGTGTTTGTATAATCATAATAGTATACTATCGAAAATAGTATTAGAATCCATTATATACAGGAAACTTTTTATGAAAGATATGCTGAAAAATTTTACAATACTTTATGTCGAGGACGAAGAGATGGTGCGTCGTAATGCTGTAGAGTATCTCTCTCGTATAGCAAAGCATGTACTTCAAGCAAAGGATGGCAAAGAGGCCATAAAAATCTGGGCAGATAAAAAACCCGACATCATCATCTCAGATATCAATATGCCGCGTTTAAATGGCCTAGATATGGCCTCATACATCCGAGCACAAGATAAAAAGGTACAGATTATCGTAGCTACTGCCTACTCAGATACTGAGTATCTACTTCGTGCAGTTGAACTCCAACTCGTAAAGTACATCATCAAGCCTATCACTAAAGAGAAACTCATCCAAGCACTTGATATGTCCATCTCACTCATAGAAGATAAAAGCAAATTTAACCTACCACTCTCAGAGTCCTGCAGCTATAATGCTTATGAAAAAATCATTTATGAAGAAGATAGAGAGATAAAACTCACAAAAAATGAGACTCTATTTCTAGATCTTTTAGCACACCATCACTCTCGTGTTGTAAGTTATGAGGAGATAGAGAGTGCTGTATGGCCTTATGAGGGAATGAGCCAAGATGCCATTCGCTCACTTGTGAGAGGACTTAGAAAGAAAGTGCCAGAGGGAGCCATAGAAAATATCTCGGGTAGTGGGTATAGACTCAAAACTCTTTAAAATATACTTATCTTAATACTAAAACAAGCACCCTCTTGAGTGTTTTTCACCTCAAGAAGTGCTCCTAGATGGTTCTCTATAATCATTTTAGACATATAAAGCCCTAGGCCTGTCCCACTTGAAGCATCTTTAGTGGAGAAATAAGGATCAAATATCTTCTTTATAATCTCCTCTTTTATACCCCCTGCATTATCACAAACCTCAAGAACAACACTCCCCTCTTCTTGAAAAATAGTAATCATAATCTTTTTTTCTTGTATCTCTTTTGCATTGAGAGCATCTCTCGCGTTTTTAAGAAGGTTGAGAAGTACTTGAATAAATTCATTTCTATAGAGTTTGAGTGTAGGTGTGTTTTGTATCTCTAAGACTACTTCGATATTTTCACTATTGAGAGTCTTTTGCAAGAGTGAAAGTGCTTTTTGCACGACCTCATCAAGAAGAACTTCTTCTTGCTCTTTATCAGGCTTAAAATAATTTTTGAAGTCATCTATGGTGACTGACATAAATTCTAAGAGTTCATTTGCTTCTTTTACCTTAGACTGCATATACTCCTCAGTGAGTTCATCAAACTCATATGCTGACTCGATGTTCATGATGACATAAGACATTTGGTTGAGAGGTTGGCGCCACTGATGAGCTATCATGCTAAGCATATCCCCCATCTCTGCCATTTTAGAACTCTGAGTGAGGAGTTTATCTTTTTCTCGGTGTGCTTGAACTTCTTCTCGCACTCTCTCTTCTAGTGACTCATTGAGCTCTTCTAGTTCAGACTCTCGTGTTTGTACCTCTTTTTGGTAGTTCTTAAATATTTTGTTCACTTTTATAGAAAGAAAAAGCGAGAGAAGCACAATAATAAAGATAATAAATGCAGAAACCTTCACGATAAAACTATACTCTTCAGCGAGCATCTTATCCAGAGACTCCTGCTTCTGCTTAGCTTTTACACTCATAAACTTCGTGTTAAATCCATACACTAGTGTCCACTTAAATGGAGCATAGTATTTTGAGAAATAGTAGTAGTCTTTTATCTGGTGTTTGTGCCACTTCTCATCTTTTGTAAGTCTTGAGGCATCTATCTCTAACTGACTTGAAAGGTACATCTTTTTCCCTTCTTCATAAACACCAATAAAGTTGGATTTTTTCACAGGTATGCTTTTTATCATGTTCAATAGATCTGACTTTAAAAGGTTTTGCTTCGACTCAACAAGAGAACTACTTCCTATATACCAGTCATACATCCCTAAATCTTTCACATAGATGATCTCGTTTTTAGCAGTTTCGGCTCGTCTACTTTCTAAATAGCCTTCTCCATATTTTCGTACCTTTTGAATCTCCTCTAAGACTATACTTCTATGATCTGCATCTTGATAAAGAGCTATCTTCTCTTGTGAAAGATGTGAGTCATGTAAAATAGCTTCTGCCTTAAAGTTTGTTATAAAAATATACTCACTTTTGTCATTATAAGTCATTTCAGAGAGTGCCTCTTTTATATGCTCTTGTATCTCTTTTTTTGACTGACTTTTCTTATCTTTTTTATAAATTTTTTGAGCTATATTATAAGCGATATCAACCTCTTTTACGAGTTCTGCTTTCATAGAGGGTATAATTTGCTTGTTAGTATATTCAAAAAGTGAGACTAACTGTTTTGTGAGCTGTTTTGACTCTGCTTTTTGTGTCTCTATATATTCTTTCATAGAGTCTACTTTGACTCTTTCAAAATAATTTTGTACCTTATTGATGTAAAATGTTGTCATAAAGAAACTGACACTCAGTACTAAAACTAGTGGTACGATTACTATAAGATAAGGGATAAGCCGTTTAGAGTCTAGCTTCACTCGTGCTCCTCACTACTGATGCTTAACTTCTTTTTTGGTTTGAGTCCTAGTTTTACTATATTTTCAGCTCGTTTTATGACATTACCTCGACCTGTGCTGAGTCTGTTCATAGAGGTATCATAACTCTCTTGTGCTTTTTGTAAGTGTGTGCCGACTTTTTTAAGCTCATCTACAAAACCTACAAGTTTGTCATACATAGCTTCTGCTTCGTTGGCGATTTTAAGGGCATGTTCTTCTTGTCTCTGTGTTCTCCAGATATGCTCTATTGTACGAAGTGTGACAAGCAGAGTTGAGGGGGAAACCACTAAGATATTTTGCTCATAGGCACTTTTAAAAAACTCACCATCTTGCTCTAATGCAAGTAAAAAAGCTCCTTCTATCGGCATAAACAAAAGCACAAAGTCAAGAGTGTTTACACCCTCTAACTTCTCATATTTCTTTTCACTTAAACCTTTTATATGAGCCTTTATACTGTTTATATGCTCTTTAAGTGCAAGCTTTTTCACACTCTCATCCTCGGCGTTTATAAAGCGCTCATAGGCTACGAGTGAAACCTTAGAGTCGACAATGATGTCGCGTTCTTCTGGCATGTGGATGATAACATCAGGGATGTAAGTTTTTCCTTCTACTGACTTGAGGTTAGCTTGGAGTTCATACTCTACACCCTTTCTTAGACCTGACTGCTCTAAGATATTTTCTAAAACTATCTCACCCCAGTTCCCTTGTGTTTTGTTCTCACCCTTAAGTGCTTTTGTGAGATTGATAGCATCTTGTGAGAGTTGTGAATTCATCTCTTTTAAACGCGAGAGTTCATCCTTAAGTAGGTAAGTCTCTTTTAGATGTGAAGCTGAACGCTCTTTGGCCTCTTTTGAGAAATTACTTATCTGCTCTCTAAATGGTTTAAGCATAAGTGAAAGTTGCTCTTGGCTTCTATAAGTAAACTGCTCTGCTTTATCTTCAAAAATTTTATTTGCTAGGAGTTTAAACTCACGATTAAGATCCTCTTTTGCATCTTGAAGTACTTCTAATTTTTGGGCTGATGAACTACTCTGTTCTTCATGCTTTGTCTGCAAAACTGCATATTGAAGTTCTAAGTTTTGGCATCGTTCTTGAAGCTCTGCATTTTCTGCTTTAAGAAGTTCAAGTGCGTTATCTCTCTCTTGAAGCATCATTATTTGCATTTTTATTTTCATTTTGAACTGTACAAGAAAGAGAACTAAAAGTAAAAATCCTACAGACAGTACAGCACCTAGTATGAGAAAAATATTCAAATAAACTCCTAAATAATTATAGATTAAGTATACAATAGTTTCATAAACTACAGATAAATTTTCTTTTATGTAGCACTATAAACTTAAGTAATTGTAGATATAGAATATTTTAATTAAAATATAGTTAAGTTTGGGTATAATTCGCCAAATATTTAAGGGGAAGATACCTGCATACGTTTAAAACTACAGTGCAACTTGTGTCATCTCCTTATACTAAAGGATAATGATGCAAGAAAATGCACAAACAGAAACACCAACAGAAGAGAAACTACTCACATTTGACGAGCTAGGTCTTAAACCCGAAATACTCAAAAGTGTTAAATTTGCAGGTTTTACAACACCTTCTCCTATTCAAGCTCAAGCTATTCCTATAGTTATCGCTGGTAAAGATATGGTTGGTCAAGCTCATACTGGTACAGGTAAAACTGCTGCTTTTGCTCTTCCAGCACTTCACAACATGAAGATGGATGGCTCAGTAGAGATGCTAGTAATCACACCAACTCGTGAGCTTGCTACTCAGGTAAGTGATGAGATCTTTAAGTATGGTCGTAACTTGGGTGCCAAAACTGTAACAGTTTACGGTGGTAGCTCATACAAACGCCAACTTGACCTAATAGCTCGTGGTGCTTCAGTAGTTGTTGCAACTCCAGGACGTATGTTAGACATCCTTAAACGCGGTATGATTCCTGACTTTGCACCAGAGATGGTTGTACTTGACGAAGCTGATGAGATGCTAGACATGGGATTTTTAGATGATATCAATGAAATTTTTTCATTCCTACCATCTAACCGTCAAACATTACTTTTTTCAGCGACTATGCCAGCACCTATTAAGACACTTGCTAGCCGTATTTTACAAAAACCAGAGTTTGTATCTATCACTAAGGGTGAGACTACAAACACTGACATCGAGCAACTTTACTATGTTATCGATGAGCATGAGCGTGATGATGCTATCATCCGTCTTATGGATTCGGAAACTACAAATAAATGTGTAGTATTTTGTCGTACAAAATCAGAAGTAGATAGACTAAGTAATGTTCTTTCAAACGCAGGTTACCTTGCTAATGGTCTTCATGGAGATATGGAGCAGCGTCAACGTGAGAATGTTATCAAAGGTTTCAAGCAAAACTCTGTAAAAGTACTTGTGGCGACTGATGTTGCTGCACGTGGTATTCATGTAAATGATATCTCTCATGTATTTAACTACCATATTCCTTTTGACCCTGAGTCTTATGTTCACCGTATCGGTAGAACTGGTCGTGCTGGAACTAAGGGTAAGGCTATTACTCTTCTTACTCCACTTGAGTTCAAAGAGCTTCAGCGTATTAAGCAAAAAGTTGGTACTTCAATGAACCATGCTTATGTACCAAGTAAAAATGACTTAAGAGAGTCAACTATTGATGCACTCGTTAAAAAAGTAGAGAACCATAAAGTATATGATGAAGCACATAAAGTACTTGACATGCTCAAACAAGACATTGATGAAGAGCAAATCATGTATAAACTTGTTTCTATGTTACTCGACCAACAAGATATAAAAGGTCCAGCAAATATCGGTATTCCTGCTGATCGTATGGATGCTATCTTAGAGCGTGCTGCAAAACGCGGTGGAGGCGGCGGTGGTCGTGGACGTCGTGGCGGCGGTGGCGGTGGTTACCGAGGAAATAGAAACCGTAGTGGCGGTGGTGGTAATGGCGGCGGAAACGGCGGCGGTGGTTACCGTGGAAACCGTGAAGGTGGCGATAGAAACCGTTCAGGTGGTGGCGGTGATCGTAACCGCTCTGGTGGAAGAAGTTCTGGTGGCTACAGAGGTAACCGCGACTAATCTTTCTCTTCCTTTTTACAACTTCTTAGAATCATTTCTAAGAAGTTCCCTCTTTTCTCTCCAAACTTTCAAATTAATTCGTTATAATTGTTAAAAAAAGGTATTGTAATGAAAAATATGATTATTTATGAAGACTTTAGTTTATATGTTGAAAAAGAAGATAGTGAGATACCTTGGCTCAAAATCTTTACTAAAGAGCCATACAAAGAGCTAAGTGATGTGCCTATAGGCCTACGTAAAAAGCTTTGGGAAACTTATGATCTTATTGAGTATGAGATGATACACTACTATAATCCAAAAAAAATCAATATGGCTTCTTTTGCAAATATCTTACCTCGTGTTCATATTCATGTGATGGCTAGATTTGAAGAAGACAGTTACTTTCCACAGCCAATGTGGGGTGAGAGACAGAGGGATGCAAAGTTAACACTTCCAAACGAAGAAGAGTTTCATAGACGTGTTTTTCATGCACTTACACAAAAACACAATTAAATCTACCTATTGCTGACTGATGCTAAAAAGTACTCCTTAAAAGCTTATAAATTAGCTTTTAGGCGAGAAAGGTACCAATGCCGAACCCCAAGTAAGTCCACCGCCAAAAGCATCAAGGAGCATAAGCTCTCCTGCTTTAAGCTCTCCAGCTTCATAAATATCATTTATGGCCATTGGAATAGAAGCACCTGATGTATTTCCATACTTTGCAACAGTAAGAACTACTTGTCCCTCTTTCATCTTAAGAGCATCACCTACTGCTTTGATGATACGAAGATTAGCTTGATGTGGAACAAAGTGTACGATATCTTCACCTGTTAAATCATTATCAGCTAAAATCTCTTTGACATCTTTTGTAAGTGTGCGAACTGCTACTTTAAAAGTTTCATTTCCTTTCATTTGCATAAAACAGCTACCTGCTTCCGCTTCTAAAGAGTCATGTGCAGAACCTGAACCACCGTTTGGTGTCATAAGAAGATCAGCATATTCGCCATCAGCACCAGTATGTATATCAATGATAGCTTCATTTTTATCATCAGTAGCACAAATCATAGCAGCACCAGCACCATCTCCAAAGAGAATACAAGTACCACGATCTGTATAGTCTGTAATAGAAGAGAGTTTTTCAGCACCAATAATAAGCACATTTTTTTTCATCCCAGACTCAATAAATGCTTTTGCAATAGAAAGTATATAAACAAAGCCTGTACAAGCAGCAGATATATCAAATGCTGTTACATTTTTGAGTCCAAGTTTAGCAGAGATGATGGTAGCAGTCGAAGGCATACAGAAGTAATCTGGACTTATAGTTGCTGTAATAATCATATCGATATCTTCAAGAGCTATACCACTGCGCTCTATAGCTTTTTGAGCAGCTTTTACACCAAGGTCTGAAGTAAACTCATCCTCAGATGCGATATGACGCTCTTTAATACCTGTACGTTTTGTAATCCACTCATCGGTTGTATCAACCATATGAGAAAGCTCTTCATTTGTTAAAATTTTCTCTGGAGCATAAGCACCAATAGATCTAAATGCAGCATATGCCATTAACTATCCTTCTGTTTATACTCTTCTATCTTTTCTAAAATATGTTCATTTACATTCGTATCTACATAAGCAATAGCTTGGTAAATTGCATTTTCCATAGCCTTTGCATTACTTTTTCCGTGGCTAACAATAGCACACCCTTTAATACCTATAAGTGGAGCACCACCTATTTCAGCATAATCTATCTCTTTTTTAAGAAGTTTAAATACCTTACGCATTAGAAGTGCACCAGTAATTGCAACAGGAGACCGTCTAATGTACTCTTTTATAAGTCCACTAATGGTAGTCGCGACACCTTCAGTTGTCTTAAGAACGAGATTTCCCATAAAACCATCACAGGTTACAACATCACAAGAGCCGTTAAAAATGTCACCACCTTCTACATTTCCTATAAAACCTTTATAACCATCAAGAAGATTATATGCTTCTTTTGTGACCTCATTACCTTTAGACTTCTCTTCACCATTAGCAAGAAGTCCAATGCGAGGTGATTTTACACCCATTACATATTGAGAATAACATCCCCCCATTATGGCAAACTGTACTAAGTGCTCTGCTTTTGAGTCTACATTTGCACCTACATCAAGAATTGTTGTACGAGGACCTGTTTTTGTAGGCATAAATGTTATAAGTGCTGGTCTTGCTATACCTTTTAATCGGCCTAAACGAAGAGTGGCTAGTGTCATAGTCGCTCCGCTGTGTCCAGCAGAAACTACTCCATCAGCTTCTCCATTTTTTACAAGCTCTATAGCTTTGTATATAGTACTTTCTTTGCGTTTGACTGCATCAGTTGCCGCATCACTCATAGATATTACATCATCACACTCAACTATAGAAATCTTATCTCTATAACGTTTTGGTAACAGAGGTAAAATTTCTGATTTTTTCCCTACAAGAATAGGTGTGAATTTTTTCTTTTTAAGTGCCTGTATACAACCTTTTACAATTGGCCCGGGACCAAAGTCCCCACCCATTGCATCAATAGCGATCTTAACCATTGATTATTTGTACTCACCAGTAGTTGGGTTAAGATGATGTGGTAACTTATAAGTCCCATCTTCACATTTAACTGGTTTTGCTAAAGTAATTTTGTAGTGAGTTCTTCTTTTCGCTGAACGTGAATGAGATACTCTTCTCTTAGGTACTGCCATAGTAATAATTCCTTTCTGTTTTAATTTTAGTTTTTACATTTATCGCAACTATGATAGTCGCTTTTAATAAGTTCAATTTCAGAGTGTAATAGCTCTTCAATCTCCACTTCTCCATCAAAAGACTCAACAACATCTAAACTGACATTGTCTTCATCTTCAAAAATACCATCACTAATGAAGAGTTCAATATCTTCATCAAGTGGCATCTTAAATTCTTCTGCACAAATATCACAATCCTTTTGGATATATCCATAAAGTTTTGCTTTGAGCAGAATTAATTTGCCCTTATGATACTCTAAATAACCTTTAAAAGTTATTTCATTAGACTTTACTTCAAAGTCTAATGGCATTTTTGTAACACGTCTAAGTACAACTTTCACAAGTAATACTTAAGAAATTTCTCTTTCTGAAAAGAAAAATGCGATTTCTACCGCTGCATTTTCAACAGAGTCACTTCCGTGAACTGCATTAGCATCGATATTTTCAGCGAAGTCTGCACGAATTGTACCAGCTTCAGCTTCTTTAGGGTTAGTAGCACCCATTAAGTCACGGTTAACTTGCATAGCATTTTCACCTTCTAAAACAGTTACAACAACTGGTCCAGAAATCATGAAATCAACTAAGTCGTTGAAAAAAGGGCGCTCAGCGTGAACTGCGTAAAATGCTTCAGCATCGCCACGAGAAAGTTGCATCTTTTTTGTTGCTGCAATCTTAAGAGAATTGCTCTCAAATCTGTCTAAAATCTTGCCTATAACACCTTTAGCTACTGCATCTGGTTTAATTATTGATAGTGTACGTTCCATCAAATCTCCTCTGAAAATATAAAATTAGAGTGGAATTATATCTAAATAAATATGTATTTTGGTTTAAAAAATGAATTTTGTTATTTTCTATAAAGTTGAAAGAGTAAAAAAAGGTTGAAGTGCCACAAAGACACTTCAAAAAAGACAGAACTTAGTCTACGATATTTTCTTGATTTGAGCGTTGCTCTTCAGTAATATCTTCTCTATGCTCTGGACTATCACCGATAGCATCCCATACGATACATCCCTCAGTAGGACATGCAGTTGCACAAGCTGGTTCATCATGATGACCAACACACTCTACACATTTATCACCATATACATAGTAAATTTCTTCACCAGTTGGATTATCATCTTCATCTACAATCGCTTCTACTGGACACTCATCTATACATGCACCACAGTTGATACATGTATCATTAATATATACTGCCATTTAATTCTCCTAAATTGTTATAGAGTAACTATACAATGAAGAATTTTAAATGTAGCTAAAAGTCCTTTTTTTTCTGGAGAAATTGAGTAATTGTAACACTTGAAAAGTTTATTTTTGAAGTTATTGATAACGAGTATTAAGTAGTAGTGAGATGGTGAAAAATTCACCATCACAAAGAGAGAAAGATTAAAGTCCTAAGTAAGACTTAATCTCCTCTGCACGATCTAATTTTTCCCAAGTAAAACCATCTTCTTCACGACCAAAGTGACCGTAAGCAGCAGTTTGTCTATAGATAGGGCGGAGTAAGTCAAGTGACTTAATAATTCCAGCAGGAGAGAGGTCAAAAAGCTCTTCAACACAAGCTTCAATTTTTTCTTCTTCTACTTTACCAGTTCCATGAGTATCTACCATAATAGATACAGGCTGAACAACACCAATAGCATAAGCCACTTGAATAGTTGCTTTATCACATGCACCAGAAGCTACTAAGTTTTTAGCAACATGACGAGCAGCATAAGCAGCTGAACGGTCAACCTTAGTAGGATCTTTTCCACTAAATGCACCACCACCATGAGGACAGCTTCCACCATATGTATCAACTATAATCTTACGACCAGTAAGACCAGCATCACCTTGCGGTCCACCAATAACAAACTTTCCAGTCGGGTTGATGTGAAAAATAGTCTCATCATCCATCATATCCGCAGGGATTACATGCTTGATCACTTCTTCAATCATATCTTTTTGAATCTGCTCATGAGCGATTCCATCATGGTGCTGTGTAGAAATAACAACCGTATCTACTGAAACTGGCTTATCATCAACATACTTCACACTTATCTGTGCTTTACCATCAGGACGTAAGTAAGGAACAATTCCCTCTTTACGTACAAACGCAAGTCTTTGCGTAAGGCGGTGTGCTAAGTGAATAGGAAGAGGCATAAGGACATCTGTCTCACGACAAGCGTATCCAAACATCAAACCTTGATCACCAGCACCAATCTCGCCATCAGCTTGGTCAACACCTTGATTAATATCAGGCGACTGCTCACCGATTCCATTGAGAACTGCTGCTGCTCTATGGTCAAAACCATATGTAGCATCTGTATATCCAATCTCTTGAATAACTTTTCTTGCAATTTCTTGCATTGGGGCATACGCCGTTGTTTTGAGTTCGCCTGCAATTACACAAAAACCATTAGACACAAGTGTCTCACAAGCAACACGTGCTTGTGGGTCTTTTTCAATAATATAATCCAGAATTGCATCACTGATCTGATCTGCCATCTTATCAGGGTGCCCTTCTGTTACAGACTCAGAAGTAAATATATACTCTTTTGTCATCGATTTTTCCTTATTGAAATATAAGTTCTAGCCTTATAAATCAAGGGAATTATATCTGATAGTTTATTAGCCTAGTATTTAAAATATTATAACTTTGAAAGTTTATGTATAATTTCATTATACTGATTGAGTAGTCCTTCTATCAATATAATGCCCCTAAAATCTAAGACAGTAACTCAAAAGAAGTAGAAGCATATATTTACAAATACAACTTTAAAAGATTTCATTCAAGTTCAGTCTTCACAAAACCTATGAATGTTTATCTTGAATATCTAAAAAGTGAAAGTTGTCTTGATTTTTAGGGGCATTATAATCGTCAAAGTATTGCAAGAGGGAGAGTAAAGTTATCCAGAGATAATCTCTGGATATAAAAAAGAGTATCTCTTTTAGTTAGATTGTACTGTTCTATTGTAAAGTTTTTGAATTGGACGTTCATCATTCAGATAATATTCTCTAAAATGTGCTATCTGTGCCGCTGATGCAGTTTGAATTGTCTTAAGTAAGTACCACTGAACATTCTCTGTACAAGGAGGTGTTGTAAATGAACCTAAATAATGATAATAATCTGAAGTATTAGTTGGAAGTAAATTTTGAGGATCAACTTCTACTGTTTTACCAACATTATTAATTATAGTATTTAAAAATGGATTAGCTTTTCCTTCTTTGAAAAATACTGCAATAACTGCATATTGTTTTGTTATAGGGTCTTGATGAACCATATGTGCTACCATAGCATAACGTTTTCCATTTACAGTATGTTCAGATCTTCCGTGAAAATGAAACTGTAAAAGATTAAATTTCTCACCCTTAAGAGAGAGAAAACCAGCATGATTAGGAATAACTTCAATATCGTGACCATTATTAACTATTTTTGCCATTGAATCTACATTTTCATGCAAGCTTAAATCATACTGGTGATTCATAGCAATAGTATTACCTGATACGATATTTATTGGAGATTGTTGATGTCCTGTTCCACAAGTTGGTGCAAACACTTTCCAATGTGCGGGACCATCACTTTTTGAATATCCCCACTTCTCTTTTTCTCCAGAATGTTTTTCTTTCACACCAGTAACCGATGCACAACCTGATAGTATAACTGCTACTATACTAAATATTAATGTCATTTTTTTCATGTAAATATCCTTTTATTTTAAAATTTATAATTTGCTATTACTCTATATTGAGATAATAGTTTGAGCTGAGAGATAGTTCCATCTGCTGAAGCACCTGTGTTGTTTTGAGCCCAAATACCTTTTAATTGTAATACAAAAGCTTTTGGAGTCTTATATTGTAATACAATATTATAATCATTCTGATCTTTATTAAATCTAGAGTTTGAAGTATTTAAATAACTCAATGTTGTACTAAATCCGTTTAAACCAAAACTATCATACTTTTGATTATAAGCAAGTTTTATACCTTGTGAACCACCAATATAAATACTATCTGAACCTAAAGATTTTCCATAATTTGATGAAAAGAGATCGTTAGAAGTAATCATGTTTGTAAATAATGGTGTTCCGTCCCATGCTAATACTAAACTATCATGCTTATTATTCTCTTTTAAAACTTTTGAATATGCTAAGACAAATTTTGAACTTTTCATACTTGCAACAGCTTTTAGTCCTACAGCATTTACAGATATTTTTCCACCCGCTATGGTAGGATTATTTCCAAAATATGTATCTGCATTTCCTATACTTTTTTGGTTAATATACTGTCCACTAAAAGCGACTTTAGCATCAGAAAGATTTAATTTGTAACTACCATCCAAATAGATAGAGTTTAAAAAATTCTTTGAATAATAATCATATGCTTTTAAAGAATAAGCATCAGCTTTATGTGTGAAACTTAATATTTCTAAAGACCCAGAATCTGATCCTGTAATAGTTTTTGTCTGGTTACCTAAAGCATGTTTGACAATATTTGTAAAAACATTAGAAGTTCTCTGTTTAAATCCAGTATAATAAGAGAGTGTAACATTTGTTTTTTTTGCCAAATCATAATGAGCAGAAGCACCCTCAACAGCAGATGGCAATAATCTAACAGTTTTTGCATTAACTAATGGTGTATGAATGACTTTCCTTCCAATATAAACACCTGCGTTTTTATAATCATAAGCAAGATATGCTTCACCTAAAACCGAAAAACCTTTTCTTGCAACTGCTCCAGAAGGGCTACCTTCTATGCGTACTCCATTATCGCGTCCAATAATTGAGGCATCAACACTTGAACCTAAAAGAAATGGATTTGTTGTCATAAAGCTTACACCTGTACGAAATCCATATAATGAAGCTGAGTCAAAATGTAATTGACCACCTACTGTATTTGCATATCCAGAAGTATTCTTTCCATTCGTATATGATTTATCCTTATCCGTTTGTATATAGTAATATTTAATATTACCACTTGCCTTACCTTCACTAAAGGCTTCAGAAAGTGTATCCACTTCTGTATTCGCTAGTAGAGCTGATGATACTACTAATGTACTTAATATAAGATGTTTCATTATTCTCCTATTTTAACCTAAATTTTGTCTTTGAAACACAGTATTATGCACCTAAAATGGTTAACAAAAATTTAATGAAAAAATATTAGAGCCTATATTATCAGTGAAATTCAAGTCTTTTTAGTACTTATAAAGGGTAAAAAAGTGACTTAATAATTAAAACTTTCTTTAACATATATTTATCAGAGTATCTACACTCTTTCTATTAATAATATTTCGTTAATATTACATTATAAATAAAACACAAGGATATATATATGTTAGTAACAAAACAAGCTCCAGACTTTACAGCAACTACAGTTTTAGCAGACGGTTCAATCGTTGAAGATTTCAAATTATCAGAGAACTATGGTGAAAAAGGTACAGTACTTTTCTTTTATCCACTAGACTTTACATTTGTATGTCCTTCAGAAATCATCGCTTTTTCTCACAAAGTAGCAGAATTTGCAGAACGTGGTGTTAATGTTATTGGTGTATCTGTTGATAGCCAATTTTCTCACTTTGCATGGAGAGAAACTCCAGTAAACCAAGGTGGAATTGGCCGTGTTAAAATGCCTTTAGTAGCTGACCTTACAAAAGAGATTTCTAAAGCATATGATGTTCTTCTTGATGGTGGTGTTGCACTACGTGGTTCATTTTTAATTGATGCTGATGGTACTATCCGTCATGCTGTTATCAATGACTTACCACTTGGAAGAAACATAGATGAGATGATTCGTATGGTTGACACTATGATCTTTACTAACGAGTTTGGTGAAGTTTGTCCTGCTGGTTGGGTTAAGGGTGACGAAGGTATGAAAGCATCTACTGAAGGTGTTGCTGAGTACTTAGCAAAGCACGAAGACGAGTTATAAGAGACTTTTCTTTTTAGTTCTGGGCTTTTCCAGAACTGCTTTATTATTAAAAACTTAGAGTACAAGTATAAAATATTACTTACTATCTAGTTCTTTAAATGCTTTCTCACTTGCAGCATTTGTCTGCTCATAACTTCCAAAATGATTTTTCTCACTCTTAGCGGCACAAGCATTCAATCCAAAAGCGATAAAAATCGCTACTATAAGTATTTTCATTGTTGACTCCTTTTTTTATTTCACTATTATACTCAGTTATTTTTTATTTCTCAAGCCTACCATAAAACCACCCATTACAATAAGCCCAATGCCCATAAAAGTTAGAGTATCTGGAAACTTATCACCGAGTAAAAATCCGAAGCCTACAGCAAAGGGAATATTTGCATAACTGATTACCCCGACTATACTTAAGTTTGAAGCACTATATGCCTTTGTGAGGAGCCACTGTGAAAGTGTCGAGATAAGAGCCATAAATCCTATAAGGAGCCAAATACTCAAACTTGTTGGCAAGATAAACGCAGGGAAAAGGAAAGAGAGACTCTCTGGCGTTTGGACAAAAGGAGCGATGGAAAAAAGTAAGGCTGGCATAAGTGTCCCAATACCAACAAAGGAGAGCACTATAATGCGTGAGTCATAAATGTCTTTTATTTTTTTTATAGTTGTGTAAGCTGCTGCTGCAAAAAAACCACCAAGTACACCTAAGATATGCTCATAAGAGAGAGCCATTTCAAAAGGTTTTGTTATAAAAATTATTCCTAAAAATCCAATAAACAGAGCAAAAGTAGTTCTTCTACTCAACTGTTCTCCAAGAAGATAATAAGCAAGTATCGCCACAAAAAGTGGAGAGGTTTTGTTCAGTGTGATAGCTTCTCCCAAAGGAATAGTAGTGATAGTATAAAAGAAAAGTATCATAGCCGTAAAACCAAGAAGTCCACGAGTAAAAAGAAGATGAATCTTTCCACCTGTAAGTGTTGGTGGTGTGTGTTTAAGTGCATAAAGTATAAGTGCAACTCCAATGAGATTTCTAAAGAACACTATTTCCAAAGCAGACATATCTTCACTAAGTATTTTAGCAAGTGCCCCATTAAGTGCTGAGATAAGAGCACCTAAAAGCATATAAGCTATGCCGTTATCTAAATTTTTGAAATAAACCACCCAAATGTTCCTTGTGCTGTGCAAACACCATCACTATCCTTGACCTCAACATATACTTCTATGCTCGCCCTTCCGCGTTTGCTAAACTGCTCAAGAAACTTCATTCTATCATCTTCTTTTACAGAAGCAAAAGCTTGTATATCTTTAAGTGCTGGTTTTTTATACTTCATACTTGATTCACGAAGTAATGGAACAACAAGACCTTCAAGTTCAGGGAAAAGTGTTTGCAAGTGTAAGCCACTCTGCGTTTCAGCTAGAGCAAACTGAGCTGAGGCATGGATGCTCTCAATATGATTCTGCACATCTTTTTTATAAGCTAATGATACACTATCTCCGCTTTGCTTTATCCCTACAAGTTTTACAAACTCTATACTATCTGCTCGCATTAAGCTACTCGTTTAAGATAAACTTCTATCATCTTCGACTTCGCCATAAAGTTTGTTGCATAGTTGAGCAGGTCAAAAAGGTCCTTGTTACTAAAGCCTTGCTCTTTGAGTTTGCTTATATCTTCTGCATCAAATTCATCTGTATTTTGAAGTGCTTTGAGAACCTTTTGCATCAGTAGCTCTTGTCTTTCATTTATCTCAAAACCACCCTGCTCTAGCATCTTAGTGTTAAAACCTACACAGTAAGTTCTACACTCTTTTT
>WFNM01000061.1 GCA_015488615.1 Sulfurimonas sp. | reverse complement strand
CATGTAGAGAACCAGTGCTCATTGATGCCGTAGTAGCCATACACTGAAGCAGTTTGTATATCTTCTATGCTTTGATAAATACTATTACTACTGTTATATCCCCCACTAAGATAAAGTGATGATGTCATATAGTACCCTGCACCCAAACTATATGCACTGGTATTTTGATAACGTGTAGAAGAAGTCACTGTACCATTTGCATCTACAAAACTTACATCATCATCATTTATCTGAGTATAAGAGTATCCACCAAAGAGATTAAACTTTGAGATATTATAACTTAAGTTAAGTGAAGCCATGTAGTCTGTATTGTTGTTATTTAAACTTGTGTTATATGTCGGAAGTAGTGCACCAGCTCCAACTCGAAGAGAAAAGTTTTCTAATGGTTTGAACTGATAAGCAGCACCTAAGAATGTGTCATAAAGTCCACTATCACTAAAGCTATCACCATTTGTTGTGAAGTAGGATGTAGATGCTTGTAGAGAAAAGTTTTTGTAGTAGTAATCTATTTGCAGTGTTGACGAGAGCGTGTTAGTAGTGTTGCGTGTTAAATAATCTGATTCTGAGTAAGTAGCTCCTACTATAACATCAAAATGATGAGGAGATACTAAGATTTTTTTGGTACAACCATTTATATTTACAAGGTCAGTAAATGGTGTGTTAGGACATTTATCTAGTGCATCTTCAACCCCATCCATGTCACTATCTGTATAAGCATAGAGACTACTAGAGATTAAAAATATTGCTAAAAATAATATACTTTTTTTCATGCGAAACTCCTAATATTCTGTTTTCTATTTCCTAGATGAGACAAAGAGATCTACTGACCTCTTTTTATATAGTTTTGTCCCATACCGTGCATATCTTGTCCACCCACTGAACCACCATGTTCCACCTGAACACCAGCTTCTTGCATCACTTGTCCTATATGATTACCAGTTTGCTGTTGGTTCATATTTTGCATACGGTTCATGCCTTCATTCATGTTTGACTGTATCTCACCTGCATGCTCTTGCATCATGTTTTGACCCATTTCACCCATCTCTTTCGCTTGCTTGCTCATACCTTCATGATTCATAGCACCCTCTGCTTTGTTTACATCTGTGCCATGCTCTTGCATATAGCCTTGCATTTTCGTCTGCATCTGTGCAATAGCTGCTGATCTATCTTCTGCATTCATATTTGAGAGTTGTGTTTTGAACTGGTTCATAAGAGCAACTCTAGCTTCAGGCTTAGCAGTCTGAATAGCTGTTATCTGTGCATCAATACCTGTTTGTATTGGAGTATTTGCATCTGCAAAACCTAATGTTAATGTTCCCATCACTGCTAGTGATAATAGTATTTTTCTTGCGTTCATTTTGTCTTCCTTTGTTGTTTGATAGTCGTAGTATCTCATAAAAGTGTTAGCGAAGTGTTAGCACTGAAGAAGTTTTTGAAGAGATTGAAATGTGACGGGTCGACTCAAGTAATAGCCCTGAATATTTTCACAACCATTCTTTAGTAAAAAATCTAACTGCTCTTTTGTCTCTACACCTTCAGCGACAAGCTCAAAATTTAGTGCCTTAGCTAAAGCAATAATAGTAACAATAATCACATCATCCTCTTCACCTTTATGAATATCTTTCACAAAAGATCGATCTATTTTCAGTTCATCTAATGGAAAGTGTTTAAGATAGGCTAGAGAAGATTGCCCTATACCAAAGTCATCTATTGCTAACTCCACTCCGAGTTTATGAAGAAGATTTAACTTTTTCATATTTTCTTCTGGTTTTTGCATTATATCGCGTTCTAGCACCTCTAACTTGAGCCACTCAGACTTAAAGTCTGTCTTATGCATATATGCTTCTAATCTCTCTACAAATGTTGAAGACTCTAGCTGTTGTAATGTTAAGTTCAAAGAGAGTATTCCAGGGTTAAAGTCCTCTTTATGCCAAACACTTACTTGTTTCATAGCAGTCTGCATCACCCAGTTATCTATTTCTATAATAAGTGAAGACTTTTCAGCCAAAGGAATAAACTCCAGTGGAAGGAGTAAACCACGAACAGGATGTTCCCAACGAAGAAGAGCTTCCATACCTATTATTTTTTTTGTTTTTACATTATACTGTGGTTGATAATAGACCCTAAATTCATCATTACTAAGAGCTTTACGGATATTTGCCTCCATCTCTATTCGCTCAAAGACTAAGGCTGTCATTTCTTTTGAATAGAACTGAAAGTTATCTCGACCCTCACTTTTCGCCTTATACATAGCATTGTCTGCAAACTTTAACAAGTCATTTGCATAGATACTATCCTCTGGATAACTGCTAATACCTATGCTACAAGAGAGATGAAGCTGATGACCTTCTACAACAAAGGGTTCGCGAAGAGTATCTACTATGTTTTGTGCGACAAGAGAGATGTCCTCAACTTTTTCTATATTTTCTAGCAGCACTGTAAACTCATCGCCACCGAGTCTTGAGAGTGTATCTTCAGCTCGTATACAATGTTCAAGACGCTTTGTTGCTTCAAGGAGCACTTTATCTCCAGCATCATGACCTAAAGAATCATTAACCTCTTTAAAATGATCTAGATCTATAAAAAAAAGTGTAAACTTTTTATCAAGACGCTT
This sequence comes from Sulfurimonas sp., assembly GCA_015488615.1. Taxonomy (GTDB): domain Bacteria; phylum Campylobacterota; class Campylobacteria; order Campylobacterales; family Sulfurimonadaceae; genus Sulfurimonas. The sequence continues at coordinate 2,555 of WFNM01000061.1, read as the reverse complement.
TGCTTTTTGTATAGCCTGGTCAACTCTATCATGATAGAGTGTTCTGTTTGGCAGTCCAGTAAGTGCATCATGATGTGCCTGATAGTCTAATGCAGTACTCTTCTCTTTGAGTTCATTAAGTGTATCTAAGTGCTTCGTTATATCACGTGCAGACTCTATAATTCCAACACACTTACCCTCTTCATTAAGCAGTGGACTCGCAGCTAGCTCTACATAGTGGCTTCCACCCTTTAAGTCTTTATGATTATGGAGAACTTTAGTATTTTCATTTGTCTGCATCACTTGAGCGAGAGGACAGGGATGGTTGCTCCCATCACAAGGGCTTGATCTTCCATGAGAAATTTCATAGCATTTAGGATTCTCTTTATCTGATACATTAAAAAAAGAAAGATTATCTTGTTGTACAGTATTCATAAGTTCAATGCCATAATCTTCTCTTATCACCATAATAGGATCAGGAACACTATTAACTATATTTTGTAGATGCTCTTTATCATACTCTAGTTGTAAACGATTTATTTTCTGCTTTGTAATATCTATTATAAATCCATAGAGTGTTACAGCATTTCCATCAGCGTCTAGTCCCAAACTAATAATATCCAAAATCCAAATAATCGAACCATCTTTTTTGAGCATTCTATATTCCATAGTATGGTCTTTTGCTTTTTTTGTCTCTACCATACAGTATCTTACTGTCTCTTCTCTATCTTCAAAGTAAATCATCTCTTTCCAAGAACCAAAATCAAACCACTCATTATGCTTATAACCTAGAATATCCTCGGCATTGGAAGAGACATAAATGAATTTATTTGAAACTAAATCAAATTCCCAGCTAATTCCATTAATATTATTGAGTAAATTCTGCAGTCTTTTATTGTGTACAGTTAAAGTGTGTTCTAATTTTTGAAGATTCTTATAGGCAAGCTCACGTTTTTCTATGCAAACAAAAGTACCAACAAGTGCTGTTTTTCCTTCTATATTTACCATACTAGCACTTAACTCTACAGGTATCTCATGCCCATCAGCACGTAAAATGACATTTTTAGAACGAGCCACAAAATTTTTATCTTGAAGCATATTTGCATCTTCATGAAACTCTTCTTGGCTACTCTCTATTTTATAAGCTGGGTGGAGCAGTGACTGAGGATGACCTACAAGGTCCTCAGCCTTATGCATCCAAAGCTCTTCAGCTGTAGGGTTCACATAAAGGATAGTTCCAGATGCAAGCTCTGCTACTACAATAGCAACAGGCAAGGAAGAGAGATGCTGAAAATACTCTTTTTTGTGCTCCACAGTAAATGTCATACACAGATTATATCATTTTTATTTTAATATACATGCCACTTCAAAGGAACTCGAACAAGTACAATACTTTTATTCTCTTTTACTTATGTTCTTTTTTTTTGTAGTCTTCTTCATTTATTTCACCATTAGCATACTTTTTGTCTAAAATATCTAGTGCTGATTCTTTATTGTTGTTTTTATTATTAAAAAAATAAAACAAAGCTATTATAAAAAGTAGCGGTATAATCCATCCAAATCCCATTCCAAATCCATTCATGCCAGAGGTGAAGATGAAACTTCTAGCACAAGAACTACTTTTTAGAGTAGAAAAGTAGATAGGTAGAAGGAAGGATTAGCAGTGTAAGCAGCGTAGAACTAATAATCCCACCTGCTATAACAACCGCTAAAGGGTACTGAATCTCACTTCCTACTCCAGTAGCAAAAAGAAGAGGCAAAATACCAAACAGAGCGGTAAACGCTGTCATAAGTACAGGACGTAAACGCAGAAGTGTTGCATCTTTAAGTACTATTTTCAAATCTACATCAGGAAATCTTACTCGAAGTTCATCTATAAAACTCACAAGTACAATACCGTTAAGTATGGCGATGGCAAAGATAGCCAAAAAGCCTACAATAGCTGAAACAGAGAGATAAATTCCACTTATAACAAGGGCAATAATTCCACCAATAAATCCAAAAGGAACATTGAGCAGAATCAGTAAAGATTTTGAGAGAGAATTAAATGCTGTATAAAGGAGTAAGAGCACAAGAAGTATAGTAATAGGGATAATTAGCATAAGTCTTTGTGTCGCCTCATTCATATTTTTAAAACTTCCTGCCCAGCTAATGTAGTAACCCGTTGGCATGGAAACTTTTTCCTTTATGAGTGCATCTGCTTCTTTTACAAAAGATGCCATATCTCTACCTTCCACATCCATAGAGAGTACCATATAACGGCTCAAATTTTCTCGTTTTATAAACGAAGCACCCTGTTTTATACTGATATCGCAGACCTCATCAAGAGAAACAATAGCTCCATTTTTAGCACGAAGTGTGACATTTTTAATCGATTCTATATCTTTTTTTGCACCTTTTATCTTAGGGACAATAGCAAAACTACGAATACCCTCAAGTTTTTGGGTCACACCACTCTCACCTATTCCATAACGAATTACATCCATAACCTCATCAACACTTATCCCATAACGAGCGAGAGCAAGGTAGTTTGGTGTGATTTGGATCTGTGCCTGACCTAATTGTGTTTCAATCTG
>WFNM01000060.1 GCA_015488615.1 Sulfurimonas sp. | reverse complement strand
TAAAATATAAGCTTATTTGAGTATAATGGCGAAAATCTAACAATATATCGGAGAAATTATGGGTGTAGCAATCGGTCTTGTAGGACTTCCAAACGTAGGTAAATCAACAACTTTTAATGCATTAACAAAGGCACAAAACGCAGAGGCAGCGAACTATCCTTTTTGTACTATTGAGCCAAACAAGGCTGTTGTACCTGTTCCTGACAAGCGTTTAGCTGAACTTTCTAAGATAGTAAATCCTGAGCGTGTACAATACTCTACTTTGGACTTCGTAGACATTGCTGGTCTTGTTAAGGGAGCTTCTCAAGGAGAAGGTCTTGGAAACAAGTTTCTCTCAAACATCCGTGAGACAGAAGTTATCTTACAGATTGTAAGATGTTTTGATGATGAAAACATTGTACATAACGAAGGAAGTATTGACCCACTTCGTGATGTTGAAATTATCGAGGGTGAGCTTATTTTAGCTGATATCGAAGTACTTTCAAATAGAATCGACAGACTAAGAAAACAAGCAAAAGCGGATAAGTCTGCTAAAGCTGTTTTAGATTTTGCAGAAGAGCTTTTAGAGTTTCTTGGTGATGGTAATCTTGCTCGTAACTACGATAAAACAGATGCGGAAGAGTATGCACAGCTTGTAAATGAAGTGCGTTTCTTAACAGACAAAGAAATCATGTACGGTGCGAACACTGATGAAGATGGTCTACTTGAAGATAACGACTATGTAAAAGCACTTAAAGCACATGCAGAGGCTAACAACTGTGAACTTATCAAGCTCTGTGCAAAAGTAGAAGAAGAGCTTATCGGTCTTGATGATGAAGAAGCACAGGAGTTCTTAACAGAAATGGGTGTTAAAGAGTCAGGCTTAGAGCAAATCATCCACAAAGGTTTTGAAAAGCTTGGTCTAATGAGCTACTTTACAGCTGGTGTCAAAGAAGTTCGTGCTTGGACTATCCGCCAAAATTCAACTGCTCCTCGTGCTGCAGCAGCTATTCATAACGACTTTGAGAAAGGTTTTATCCGTGCTGAAGTTATCGCTTATGAAGACTTTATAGAGTGTGGTGGTGAAGCAGGAGCGAAAGATGCTGGTAAGATGAGACTAGAAGGGAAAGAGTATATAGTACAAGATGGTGATGTTATGCATTTCCGTTTTAATGTATAGGGATATAACTCTCTATACCCATCATATACTGCACCATCGCGTTTCGTAAACGCAAGAGTGCATCATCAAAAAATGCAAGAGGCCTCTCTTCTAAGAGCTCTTGAGCATACTCTAGCTTCCTCTTTACTTTTATATCTATCTCTTCATTAATTTTTAGTTGCAGTTTTGTAAGCTCTTTACTTTTACTATAATGTGCATTTTTCACTTTACCCCATAGTTGACTATAACTATAAACAATTATAATATTTTCACTCTTTACAAACTCACTATTAAGAATCTCATCTACAAGTGGTGTGCTATTTGCAGAACTTTGCATATTTTCTATCAGTTCTATAAAACTATCTGCGATCTCTTGAATAAAGTAAATCTTATAGTGTCTATAATACTCTTTTACTATCCCAAGCACGAAAATTGCCCTTCTCTTCTCATGAATAAGTTCTATAGCTTCATCACGGCTAAGTGCAAGCTTATCTTCAGCCAAAGAGACCCACTCATTTGCTATTTCCCTAAACATAAGGTTCATAATGAGTGAAAACTTAAAACTCTTCATATCTTTCATATAAAGAAAGTTTAATTCTTCTTTTAACAGAAGACGAATTATTCTTTTTGCTAAAATCTCTGCTACTTCTATACGATCATCGTTAGAGACTATCTCTAGTATATTTACTTCAAAAAATGTTCTATCTGAGAAAATGTTCTCTATAAATTTATTTTTTTCAGTATTTGTCATATAGAGACTACTTTATCTTCGCAATAGTCTGTGCAAATTTCACATTCTCACCTGCCTTGACTTGTACATCGAGCATATCTTTCTCGGTTAAAAGAATGATAGTCGAGCCCATCTCGAAACATCCAAAATCATCACCCTTATTTAGGTACATATTTTCAAATGTATATATTTGTGGTTTTGTTGCGATGGCGTTTGTTTGGATATGTGGCTCAAAACTTACCTTCATAACACCGACATTTAAGGCACTCACTAAAATCATATAAAATCTTTTTCCATTTGTTGCTTCACAGAGAATGACTACCCGCTCATTTTCTATAAAAAGATTAAGTCGTTTTTTAAGTGAAGGAATATTTACTGGATAAAACTTTCCTGGAACATGTACTGCTTTAAGTACTTTGAGGTTTGTAGGAATATGATAACGATGATAATCTTTTGGCGAAAGGTAGCAGTTTATAAATGTACCATCATCTACGATAGCCTTCTCCTCATCACTAAACTCACTCCCTATAAAGTCAGCACACTTATAACGCATACCCTTAATCTGAAGAGCATAGTCATCAGTAATGGTTCCAGTTTCAGAGATTAGGGAGTCACAAGGCGAGATGAAATCTTCTGCATCAAGAGAAAACTTACGCTCTTCTCTTAGGTGTCTTGTAAAAAGTGCATTAAGACTTTTATAAGTACTTGGAGCATGAAAGTCACTCATGTTGAGCCCCATCAGACTTACATAAGATTGATTGACTATTTTTTGAAACCAAGAAGGGAACTCTTTACTTGCAAACTTTCCAAAGTTTTGAGAGATAAGTGATGTAATATGTCTTTTGTTCATTAGGTTATTTTTCCTTTTTTTGAATGTAACACCGACTTCAGTCGGTTGAGAAATTTTTTGTACCGGTTAAAACCGGTGTTACGTGAGCTTACGCTTTGCTATCTCTTCTATGAGTACCGTTGCATACGAGCCTTTTGGAAGAGTGAAGTTCATCTCATACTGTGCTTCGACTTGGTTGAAACGCCCCTCTATATCTGTTGGATAGATCCACGCAAAACGACGAGCACCATCTGCATTTATTTCATCATCAAAACCTTTTTCTATCTCTCCAGCAAGACTCTCTGCAACTCGAACTTTTTTGCCACAAAGAAGTCCTGTCACAGTGATGTCACGAGAATTAAAACGCTCTATGTCATGCTCTGTCTCTTCATATTCAAAGAGCTTTCCTTTTGGGTAGTGTTCCATAAGGTCACCACTCATAAGTTTAAATGGATGTTTTTGTTCTTTCATCTTCTTTACTGCATCATTTGGCATGTTGAGTAGTCCTTCTAGCTCTTTTGGCTCAAAACTACTCACCAAAGAGTTGATTTCAAGTCTACGAGAAAGCCAGAGGTTAAAAAGATGTGACTGATAAGCATTGATAAGAAGTTTTTTCACTCTAGGGTTTCGCTCTTTTTTCTCACCCTTTGCTATCTTCTCTCCTATTATATGGTTATCACCATCATTTCCAAAACGTTGGTAACCGAAGTAGTTTGGCATACCGTTTTGCCCAATACTTTTGAGAGCCTCATCTATTTTAGCTGCATCTGTAGGATTGACTTTTTTTACTTTGATGTAAAAACGGTTGCCTTTAAGATGCCCTATTCTTATCTTATTATTATGGTAAGTTTTTGAGATTATTTTTATCCCTTCAAAGTTGAAGTTTTCAAGTGCCTCTTCATGCTGCTTGTGTATAGAAATATACTGTTTTGTCATGGCATGCTTATCTTTAAGACCTGCATACCCGATGTCTCTGTTTTTGATGTTAAGATATCTAGCGAATTGCCCTATCATCTCATTTGTAGTAAGGTTCTTCTTTCTCACTAAAAGTATAAGGTGCTCGCCCTCTCCTGAGAACTCATAGAGAGGAATCTCTTCAACAACGAAGTCGCGTGGTGTCTGTCTAAAGTGAAAGTCTATACTTGCATGAGCAAGAGAATAAAATCTGTCCATAATTTTCCTTAAAAATGATGTGCTTTACATCTGTTTGTGTATCTGTTTCTTGCAGCTTGTGCAAAAAATGTTATCTTTGTTCGGCTCTGAGTAGCTCTGCGTTTAACCGCTTTTATCTCGCGTTTATCAAATGCAAAGAGCATCTCATACTCTTCTCCGCTACAGGCTATGCTTTTGGGTATCTCTTTAGAGAATTTCAATCCTATTTTATTCAGTGAAGTAAGTTTCTTTAGGTCACTAAAAAGACCATCAGAAATATCCATACCAGCCTTTAAGACTCGTTCACTCTTTTGCACAAAATCTTGTCTGAGTTGTATATCTATAAACTTCGAGTGTTTATGGATTTTTCCAAGATTAAAAAGTTTTTTTAGTGCATAGGCTGACTTACCAAGTTCACCTGTGTAGCCAAAAATATACCCACTCCGTATCTTTGCACGTAGAAGTGGTCGTGAAGTCTTCGAAATGATAGTAATAGTAATATCAAGTTTAGTATTACTAATAGTATCCCCACCAATAATCTCAATACCGTACTTATTTGCTACATCTTTAAAACCCTCTGCAAGAGCACTCATGTTTTTTTTACTCATACTCTTTGGCATAGCAACACTTAGTAATGCATACTTAGGTGTAGCATTCATGGCTATAGCATCAGAGATATTTACTAACATAGCTCGCTGGGCTATCTGGTAGTAGCTTAGCCACTCTTTTTTATAGTGTACATTTTCAAAAAAAGCATCTTTTGAGTACACATAACCATCAATAAGAGCACCATCATCACCAATATAATTACTGTTAAAATGCGATATAAAATAATTTTCTAAATTCAAATAAAACTTCTTTAAGCGTATATTAATTACTCTCGATATAGAATAACAAGTTATTATAACATTATTAGGAAAAACAAACATGAAACACTCTATTAAAAAAATATTTATGAATCTAAATACATATCTCTTTTTTATCTTACTCGTCGCTTTTATCTCTATGATGCTTACATTAGAACAGCAACTCTCTTTTGAAAAAGTTAATAATCTTAATCAACAAAAAAAGATTATCAAATCTCTCACTACTTTAGATAAGAATGATATAGAATTAGCTCTTATTCAGTTTAATGGAAAAAGTACACAATTACATCAAGAAATAGATAAGCTGAGAAATCTCAATAAATATGATTATACAGGAAAATACTTTTTTTCAAATGATAAAGAATATCTTAATAATTTAAATAGCCTCTCTAAACTTACTACTTCATTTAACAAAGTAGCACATGAGTTTTATGTAAATAATTCAAATGAAAAAATAAAAAAAGAAGCACAAAAAAATCTTAATAAAGCTTATACTACTCTCATAAAGAAGATAAACGATATTTTGATCCGTAACATTGAGTACAACCAAGAAAAATTCCGTATTATTAAGGTAGCTACTATAATTATTTTTCTCATCGTCTTCTTTGCAACACTACTTTACAGAAAAAGACTTTTCTCTATTTATAAGGACATAGAGTATCTTTACCAAATCGAAAAAGCAAAAAAAGATTATACTATCTATACACTTGAAGCAGATGCAATAGCAATGCGAATGAATAGAAAAAATATTGCAAGTGATAACCCAACGATGATAGATCCCGTAACAGGTATTAATAATTATAAAGGCATGCTTAACTCTTATTCTAATAAGAAAAATCTCAAAGATAGTAATTTCACAGCTGTAATTATTTTAGAAATAGATAACTTCTCAAAAACTAAACGTGCATTTTCTCAAGAGATGACACAATCTATACTTAAAAAACTATCTTATACAATCTCTCTTCACGAACAAGCAATTGATGTTATCGCACGAACTGATTACAACCAATTTACACTAATACTCTCTCGCGCAAGTAAAGAACAAGCATTCAAAGATACTGAGCTAATTCGACAAAGTATAGAAGAGTTAAAGTTTAACGAACCAAACAAGGGTCCTATTGTTATCACTGTAAGTGGTGGTTTTGTCATTAAGCCGAATAATTCAAACCTTGAGGAAGCCTTACGTCAGGCAAAAGAGATACTTCAATATGCGAAGGAAATGGGGATAAACCGTATTCTACAAATGCGAGATCTCGCAGAAAAAGAGATATAGAGAGGAAACTCTTTATGTCCATAATTGTAACACCCTAACACTTCATACTTTTTAACTTCACATTTAACCTCCCCTAAGTCTTTTCACGATATAATCAGCCATATTATATTAGTTTTATTATAAGGAAATTTAATGAGTATTCCTATTTATACTTACGATGCTATCGTTGTTGGTGCAGGCCTTGCAGGTTGTGCAGCAGCAAGAGAGTTACAAAATGCAGGTAAAAAAGTTGCTGTTATTACGAAACTACACCCACTAAGAAGTCATTCTGGTGCGGCGCAAGGTGGAATTAATGCAGCGTTTAGTGATGAAGATAGCGTTGAGCTTCACGAGTTCGATACAGTAAAAGGGTCTGACTATCTTGCAGATCAAGATGCTGTAGAGTTTATGTGTCAAAAAGCTCCAGAGACTATTCGCTGGGCTGAAAGAATGGGTGCTACATTTAGTAGAACTCCTGATGGGAAAATTGCTCAACGTCCTTTTGGTGGACAGTCTTCTCCTCGTGCATGTTATGCAAAAGATAGAATTGGTCTTACGCTTCTTCAAACTATTTACGAGCAAGCTGATCGTGCTGGTGTAAAGTTTTGGGATGAGTGGTATGCTGCTGATATCATCTATAAAGATGGTAAAGTATCAGGTGTTATCGCATTTAACATCCGTGATATGCAAATGGCAATCTTCAATGCAAAATCTGTAATGTTTGCTACAGGTGGCTATGCTCGTGCATTCAAAATCAACTCAAATGCTCATGCAAATACAGGTGATGGTCTTTCTATCGTTGCTCGTCATGGTCTTCCTCTTGAAGATATGGAGTTTGTACAGTTTCACCCATCAGGTCTTTCAGGAAATGGTGTTCTCATCTCTGAAGCTGCTCGTGGTGAAGGTGGACGTCTTTTTAACTCTAAGGGTGAAAGATTTATGGAGAAATATGCTCCAAACGCGATGGAACTTGCATCTCGCGATGTAGTATCTCGTGCTATCATCAACGAAATCCGTGAGGGTCGTGGTGTAGGTCCAAGAAAAGATGCTGTTTACATAGATGTAACACACCTAGGAAAAGATCTTATTATGGAGAGGCTCCCAGAGCTTCGTGATTTAGCTATCACATTCTTAGGTCTTGACATGATTAAAGAGCCTATCCTTATCTCTGCTACTGCACACTACTCTATGGGTGGTATTCCAGTAAATATCGCTGGTAATGTTCGTAAAAACAATGATGAGTTTATAGAAGGTTTCTATGCAGCGGGCGAGTGTTCTTGTGTCTCTGTTCACGGTGCAAACCGTCTTGGTGCAAACTCAGTTCTTGAAGCACTTCTTTTTGGTCGTTTTGTTGGTAAAACAATGGTGAGTGAAATTGATAGTATCGAACTTCGTCCTGCCTTACAAGAAGACGCAGCAACTGCTGTTGCAGAAGTTGAATGGGTTCTTACAACTAATGGTACTGAACATATTCCAGATCTTAGAGAAGAACTGCAACAGAGTATGACGGCAAATGCGGGTGCTTTTAGAACAAAAGAGACTTTAGAAATCGTTGTTGCAAAAGTACATGAACTTCGCAAACGTTATAAAAATATTCGCATAAAAGACAAGTCCAAAGTATTTAACACAGAGATGCAAGAAGCTATAGAATTTGGTCATATGCTTGACTACTCAATGTTTATTGTTGAGTCTGCTATCGCTAGAAATGAGAGTCGCGGTGCTCACTTTAGAGAAGACTTTGACACTCGTAATGATGAAGAGTTTTTAAAACATACAATGGCTTATATGGATAAAGAGGGTAACCTCAAACTTGACTACATGGATGTTGTTTTAGGCAAACATGAACTTAGAGCAAGAACTTACTAAAAGGAAGAAAGAACTTATGAGTACACACAAAATAACTACACAAAAAGTAAACTTCAAAGTATTTCGTTTTAATGCTGATGAAGATTATCTTCCATACTATGAAGATTATACGATGGAAGTTACTTCTGAAGAGGTTGTCCTAGACATCATGAACAGAATAAAATGGGACTATGATGGAAGCTTTTCTTATAGAAGATCTTGTCGTCACGGTATCTGTGGGGCTTGTGCCATTAAAGTAAATGGTCGTTCAACTCTTGCTTGTAAAGAGTCTATGACTACTATGATAGAGTATTTCGGAAATGAAATGACTATTGAGCCACTGAGTACTAAACGTGCTATTAAAGATATGATTATCGATAAGGGTGATTTTTGGAAGAAACACGAAGCTGTAACTCCATATGTTGTCGATGAGATAGATGAGACACCTGAGTCAGAAAATCTTCTCTCACCTGCTGAGGCAAATGCACTAAACGATGCTGATTTATGTATTCAGTGTGGTGCTTGTCACTATGCTTGTCCAGTTGTAGAAGTAAATGAAGACTTTATGGGACCTGCTGCTTTTGCGGCTGCTTATAGATTTGAAGCAGATGTTCGTGATGGTGATGTGTCAAGACTTACAGATGTAAACCAGATGGGTTCAGGTGTTTGGGACTGTGTAAAATGTTTTGAATGTGCTGAAGTTTGTCCAAAAGATGTAAATCCTATTGAGAAAATCACACAACTACACAATATGCTTTTCCAACAAGGTAAAGCCGAGTCAAATGTTGCAACGCGCCATGCTGTAGGTTTTGAAAAATCTATAAAGAAAAATGGTGTGCTTGATGAGGGTGGGCTTGTACTCTACTCTGAAATGGCTGGCATCGTTAAACATGTACCAGTAGCACTAAAAATGTTCTCTAAAGGTAAAATAGTACCACCATGGGGGATTGTAAAATCAGAAAATCTTGATGAAATTCAAAAGCTTGTAAAATCGTCATCAACTGTAAAGTTCTAGGAGTAAAATAATGGAAAAATTAAGATATGCACTTTTTACAGGTTGTACTGCAAAACAGAGTACACCTGAGCAATATATGTCAACAATGGCAGTTGCTGAAAAACTAAATATAGAACTAGTAGAGTTAACTGAAGCTTCATGTTGTGGAGCTTCTCACCTACAAGACTATGATGACTTTTTATCTCTAGTTTTAAATGCTAGAAATATCGCTTATGCAGAAAAACATGGCCTTACTATGGTTACTATCTGTAATACTTGCCAACTGAATACTGCAATGACTAAACACCGTTTAGATAATGATGCAGATCTTAAAGCGAGAGTAAATGAAAAACTTGCAGAAGTTGGTTTAGAGTACAAAGGTACTTCATTAATCACTCACTTCTTATATGCTATCATTGATGATATTGGTCTTGATAAGATTGCAGAGATGGTTGTTACACCACTTAGTCAATTTAATATAGCACCATTTTATGGTTGTCACAACATCCGTCCTTCAGAGCTTCAAAATGAGACTCATAATAAGGCAGAAAATCCTTACAATCCTACTTCACTTGATGATCTTATCATTGCTTGTGGTGGTAAGAATGTTGACTATGATGAGAAAAACAAGTGTTGTGGTTTCCACGCAGAGCTTCAAGCACCAAAAACAGCAGCTATCCTTACGGGTAATGCTATCGCCGGTGCAATGGATAACAATGCAGACTGGATGGTAACTCCATGTCCACTTTGCCATCTAAAGCTTGATACTCAGACTCACCATGCTTCTGAAGCTATTGGTCGTGATGTTGCACTTCCTGTTTTACATATGCAACAAATGTTAGGTTTAGCACTTGGATGTGATCAAAATTTACTAGGTATGAAACACCACCTTACAAAAGTAGACTTCGTTTAGTCTCTACCCTCTTCTTCCCGCTTTTGCGGGAAATTCTTCTTTTTCCCAATCTAGCAAACTATATCTCAATATATTCTTCCTAATGAAGAAAACCTTAAAATAGAACTAAGTATAATAGATGAAAATTACTATTAGGTATAAACATGTTTAGCAAAATTCTAGGTAAGAAACAAGAAACCACCTCTCAAGAAGATCAAGAAAAAGCACAACTGCTAGATAAAATTTCTAAAATGAACCTTACTGAAATGAAATCTTATGTGAATAATAGAATAGAAAGTTTTCCTCTTAATGAAGATGGACTACTTGGAGTGATGCAAAAACTTGTTACACCAGATGCAAATACCAAAGCTCTTTATATACAAGAGAGTGATATGGATAGTAAAAAGAAAAAAGCTTTTGATTTAGTACTTATTATAGCAAAAAGTAAAAAAATTACCTTTAAAATAGTAGACGAAATACAAAATTTTATGCAGAAATATGAAAGTATTATTCAAGAATATGATCGAGAGTATAAAGAGATCTATGCTTCTAGACTGAGTGATGCTATAGCTCTTTCTTTAGAAAATATAGGTATGATGTCCGAATTAAAGGCTAAAATGGATATTTTAGGAGAGAATAACTAATGTCAAACTCTATAGAAATAATTTCATGGAATGTGAATGGAATACGAGCAGTCGCTACAAAAGAAGCTCTCAAATGGATAGATGAACGAGATACGGATATATTGTGCCTTCAAGAGATAAAAGCTCTCCCTGAGCAGATGCCAAAGGATCTTTTTGAAAAAAAATATATTCAGTTAAATGTGAATTCAGCAGAAAAAAAAGGTTATAGTGGGACAGCTACCTTTTCAATGCTTAAAAGTGACTATAATTCTACAGACAATCATATAGATACTATGCACGAAGGTCGAATTATTGAGACACACTACAATGACATTGTACTCTTTAACATTTACTTTCCAAATGGTCAAAAAAATGATGGGCGCCTTGAATATAAGATGAAATTTTATGATGATTTACTAGCTCATTGTGAAGAGTTAAGAGAAGAAGGGAAAAGTATAGTTATCTGTGGGGATGTGAATACCGCACATAAAGAGATGGATCTCAAAAATCCAAAAGCCAACTCGAAAAAATCTGGTTTTCTTCCAATGGAAAGAGAATGGATAGACAAACTCTTAGATCATGGATATATAGACACCTTTCGCTATGTCAATGGTGATGAACCAGATAGGTATAGCTGGTGGTCTTACCGCTCAAACGCGAGACTCAAGAATGTAGGATGGAGAATTGATTACTTTTTTATAAGTGAAGATTTAGCAGAAAATCTTGAAGATGCATTTATACTTGATTATATCACTGGCAGCGATCACTGCCCAGTAGGTATACGACTAAGTTTATAAGTGTACTCTTACACTTTTTCAAGTATAAAATAGATATACTCCTGTATCGTTCCTTTTGGAGTATAATGCTTATACTCTTCACTCTCAACGAGTTTCAAATCTTTTGGAAGTTCACTTAGCATTTTTTCATGATTATACTGCACAATATCAAGTCCTGCACACTGAATAGGACCATCTGTTCTAAATGTACTAATTATCGCTTTTCCTTTGGGTTTAAGTGAACGGAGGAGAACTTTGAAGTATTGCTCTCGCTCTTTTTTTGAAAGTAAAAAATGAAATACTGCTCTATCATGCCAAATATCAAAAAGTTTATCTGTTGTCAGTTTTAAAATATCAGTACATATATAATGAATATCTGCATCATTCACTCTTTGTTTGACAATGTCAAGAGAACTTTGTGCCGTATCAAGTAGTGTTAAATTTGTAAATCCCTCTTCAATAAGACGATCTGCTAAAAAAGAAGCACCACATCCAGCTTCTATAATTTGACTATGTGGGACAGCATATTTTTTTATAAACTCTAAAGATTTTTTGGGACTACTTTGATGCCAAAGGACTTGAGTATAATCCTTTGTACGAAATATATCATCCCAGTGCTTTTTTCTTTTTAAATCTATTGGAATTTTTATAGCGCTAAAAGTAGCACCTTTTGTAGTCTCAGCTGTTGTATAATGAGTATGACCTGTACACTCTACATCTTTAAAGCCAGCCTTTTGTATAAGTTCTATTAGTCCATTCTCTTGCATAGTTCCAGCCACACAATTTGCCCAGTCTTCTTCACCGTCACTTGTATCACAGCAGGAGTTCTGTTCAACTAAACAACACTCATCACTTGGCTCTGATATATCTATCATATCCGCAAAGTATATCTTGCCTTTTGGTTTTAAAAGACGATAAATTTCTGCAAAAACAGACTCTTTGCATGAAGTAAGATTAATAGCTCCATTTGAGATAACTACATCAATAGATTCATCTTCAAGTGCTATACGATCAAAGCCACTCTCAAGTATTTTCACATTTGTATAACCTGCATCATGTGCATGCTTAGATGCCACTTCAACCATTTTTGGAGTTATGTCCACACCATACACTTTGCCATTTTCACCGACAAGCAGACGAGAGACTAGGACATCCACTCCAGCACCACAACCTAAATCTAAAACAGTGTCGCCCTCTTTAATATTTGCACTTTCAAAAGGATTTCCGACCGCTGCACAAAACTCCCAAACTTTTGAGCCAAGAGTATCTATCCACTCTTGTTTATAGCCATGTGCTTTCGCATTACCTAAACCTTTCTCCCATCCAAAATCTTTCTTGGGATTTTGTGCCAACTCTGTGTAGAGTTCTATAATTTGTTTATTATCTGCCATAATTTTTCCTTATTCTACAGTATTCATATCAAGCATATCAAATAAATTTGTTTCCGATTGGTATCCGTATGCAATGTCATCTTCAAGTACTTCTCCATCTGCATCTATAATAATAAAAGCAGGAGGACCAAAGACTTTGAGCTTTTCTTTGATGGCATTGGTGTCTTTGTCTGATTTGTCTGTCATATCAACCATAAGTGGCATATAACTTGACTTGAGTATCTCTCTTATTTTAGCATCTTTTAATGTCGTGTTTTTAAGTTTTTCACACACTCGGCAATGTTCGGCATGGAAGTATATTACGATTGGTTTATGCTCACTTAGAGCTTTGGCTCGTTTTGTTGCAAGCTCTTTAAGGTTGTTAATCTTTTCAAATGGAAGCTCTGATGATACTATGGTTTCGTTTTCTTGTTGTGTTAAAGCTACTGTTGGAATGGCATCACTTCCCTTCGCTGCACCAACAAGGGTAATTGTTCCCCATATAAGAAGCAATACAGCCACCATTTTTTGAAATTTTTTCCAACCATTAAAGTTTTCTTCATTGAAGTTCAACGCACCTAAGTACACACCAATGCCTACAAAGTATATGCCCCATAAAATGAGAGGAGAGATGAGTTGCAGTTCGGCAAATATATAAATAGCGACACCAAGTAAAATAGTTCCGAAAAAATACTTTACACCATCCATCCAAGCACCTGCTTTTGGAAGCAGGTAGCCAATGCCCATTCCCATAAGCAGTAGTGGGATACCCATACCAAGAGCAAGTGCAAACATTGTCTGGGCACCCAAAATAGGGTCACTTGTCGCAATGGCAACACCTAAAAAGGAGATAAGAACAGGAGATACACAAGCACCGAGTACAAGAGCTGAAACAAGCCCTAACAGAAAAACAGCAAAAAATTTGCCACCTTTTACATTATGTGTTGCACCATCGAGACGAGATTGTAAAGAAGAAGGCATCTGCACAGTGATGAGACCAAACATAGCAAGTGCCATAAGCACAAAGAGCAGACTCATCCCACTTATTGCCCAAGTATTTTGAAAATAGGACTGAAGCTGTTCACCTGTAGCTCCAGCAAGTGCACCCATAGCTCCATAAGTTATAGCAGTTCCCAAAACATAAGCAAAAGAGAGTTCAAAGGCTTTAGCTTTAGAAATCTTCTTTCCCTCTCCGGCAATAACACTTGAGAGAATAGGAATCATAGGTAAGACGCAAGGTGTGAAAGTAAGTAAAATTCCAGCAACAAATGCACCACCAAGGATACTGAGTGTACTTTGAGAAGAGAGTGTATCAACTCCTGCAAAAAGAGGTAAAGCGAAAATTCCTAGAAGAAATAGGATTCTTATTATGTTTTTATTTATCATTAAATGATCCTTTTATATATTTGATAAAGCAACGACACCAACAAAAGATATTGTAAGTATCGTTAAAAACTTTTTACTTGCTAGAAAACTGCTAACTGGACAACAAGTTATTTCTGCAACTCTATTTGGTTGTAGTTTTTCCCACCAAACATAAAGTAGTACTACAGTAGCTATAAGAACAAATAGTGGACAGTAAGATTGTAGAAATGCTAAGCTAGTTGATAATTTTGAAGAATAACAACTCAGAGAAGCTCCAATCGTTGTTAATAAAGTTATGGCAGTCTTTTTACTCATCATCATAAAATTTTCCTTTGTAGATTTAAATTAAGTTAGCTAAATTGCTAAATATCTTTAGAAGTTTATAGTTTTAGCTCTTAAATTAAAGTTAATTGTCTAAATTACTAAATAGACTTGACAAAACAATATAAATGTTGTAGAATTTCCATTAACTACTTAGCAATTTAGCTAAATAGTTATAGTTATAGTTGTCTTTCTTAGACTAATTATTGATACTTACTAAAGTATCTACAAAACAAAGGATCTGTTATGATGGATAATATGATGAAAAAAGGTAAAGGTATGTGTGACTCTATGATGAATGATATGGGAGGAATGGATGCTATGATGGCAAAAGGAAAATCAATGTGTGATGATATGATGGGCTCTAATGATAACTCCTCATCTAATGACGGCTCTTCATGTTCTAGTAGCAGTGATGCTAGTTCTTGCAGTAAAGATGCATCACCAAAAAAAGATGATGAGTGTTGCAGTGACGGTTCTTGCGAACTATAGATAAAAAGAGCTCTACAGCTCTTTTATACAAGTCAACTATTATGAAAACAGGAGAAAACTTAACCAAAAAAACTAATTAAAATGTTTCAATTTGAAACACTTTTAATAGCTAAACTTGAGAAATTAGTATCAAATTTAGTGTTGTTCTTTAACATAGAAAAAATAATACGAATTAGTTTATTTGCAACTGCGATAACAGACTGTTTGAAGGTCTTTCCTTCATTTCGTTTTTTATCATAATATGCTTTTAAAGTCTCATTCCAAACAGTAGCAGCTCTCGCCATATGCCAGAGGACTCTTCGTAGATGTGAATTGCCTCTCTTAGAGATTGAGCCTTTGACATTTACAGAAGTACCACTTTGATAAATGGTTGGATCAGTGCCAATAAAGGCTGTGAGCTGTTTATAAGTTGCAAAGTTCTCAATATTACCAAGTTCAGTTAAAAAAGAAGCTGCACTAGGTTTACCTACTCCACCAATTGAAGTAAGTAAGTCCATATTGTCATGGTGATGTTTATCAACAAACTTTTCTATTATCTCATTAAATTC
>WFNM01000059.1 GCA_015488615.1 Sulfurimonas sp. | reverse complement strand
GAACTTTTGCATCCATCCCAATGACATTATCTCGACAACCCGTTAGCCCAATGTCGCTAAGATAAGCCGTTCCCTCTGCTATCTGAAAATCATCTGTACTTACATGAGTATGTGTCCCTATGATACCACTCACTCGACCTTGAAGAAGCATCAGCATCCCGCGTTTCTCACTTGTAGCCTCAGCATGAAAATCTATAAAGATATTTTGCACACCCTCCTCTTCTAAACGCGAGACTTCCGCTCTAGCAGTTCTAAAAGCATTGTCCGCATAAGGCATCCCGTAATGTCCCATAAGGTTAAGGACTGCTATCTTTTCACCATTGACCTCGTAAGTCTTACAGCCAGTTCCTGAAACTTCTTCTGGGTAGTTATGCGGGCGGAGTATCTCATGAGTATCAAAGAGAGGTACTATGTCCTTTTTATCCCAAGAGTGATTCCCCCCAGTCATAACATCAATGCCATACCCAAAAAGTTCATTACAGTTTTTCATACTCAAACCAAAACCATGAGAGGCATTTTCATAGTTGACTATCACGAAGTCAAGCCCCTCCTCTTCTCTAAGATGTTTTAGATGTTCTTTGAGCATATCTCGACCAGGACGACCGACAATATCTCCTATAAATGCTATTTTCATTTACAATACCTTTGGTTTATTATTTCTGAGATAAAAGAGAGTAGCTTTGATAATGTCATCATCATCACGGCTCTCTGATTTGAGACTCTCTTTGGAGTTGTTAAGATAGGTGATAGTGATATTTTGTCCATAGTTCATAATACTTTTTATCTTTTTATCAAGACTTAAAAGCTTAATCACCATTAGCTCAAAGAACTGTTTTGTAGGCATATCTAGTTCACCAAAACGGTCTATAATCTCCTCTTCAATCTCGTAAATCTCTACAGCACTCTCGCACTGTGAAAGACGTCTGTAGATATCTAAACGCAGTCTATCCTCTGTAACTACCTCATCGCTAATATAAGCCGAAATAGTAAGTTTGATGTCAACCTTAGCACGTTCGCCCTCTTTTGTATTAGAGAGCTCTTTTATGGCATCCTCTAACATTCTAAGATAGAGAGAGTAACCAATGTTTTTAATATGTCCACTCTGTGCATCACCTATAAGGTTACCACCACCACGAATCTCTAAGTCATGATGTGCTAGAACTGAACCACTCCCTAAAAAGGAATTCGATTCTAAGGCAAGGAGGCGTTTTTTCGCCTCATCGGTGAGAGATTCTTTATGTTTGACTATAAAGTATGCAAAGCCCTCAACACTTCCACGACCAACACGACCACGAAGTTGGTGCAAGTCTGCTATACCAAACCTATCAGCACCATCAATGAGTATCGTGTTCACCTTAGGCATATGGATACCCGACTCGATGATACTTGTCGCTATCATCAGGTCATACTCCCCTGCTTCAAACTTTAGCAGTTCTTTTTCTGTCTCAACAGCAGAGATTTTTGAGTGGAGCATTACCATTCTTAATTCAGGTAGAAGAGCCTTGAGTTCTCCGAGTTTTATAGGCATATGGTCAATAGAGTTATGCACATAAAAAACCTGCCCACCACGGCGAAGTTCACGGAGTATGACCTCTTTTATAAGTTTCTCTTCATACTCTTTGACAAAGGTTCTTACTCCTTGTCGCTCGCTTGGAGGAGTAAGGAGTTGGCTCATTGTTTTTATGGAGCTAAGTGCTTGGTTAAGTGAGCGAGGGATAGGCGTTGCCGACATACTCAGAAGATGCACATTATGATACAACTCTTTTATTCTCTCTTTTTGTTTCACTCCAAACTTATGCTCTTCATCTATGATAACTACACCTAGTTTTTTAAACTCTAAACCAAAAAGTGCATGTGTTCCTACAACTGTATCTATCTCTCCTGAAGCAAGCCCTTTTATAATGGCATTTTTATCTTTAGTGCTAACAAATCTATCGAGTTTTGCATAACGAATACCGAGCTCAGAAAAACGCTCATCAAGTGAACGCCAGTGCTGTGCTGAGAGGAGTGTAGTCGGCACTATAAACGCAGACTGATAGCCTGATTTATGTGCTGCGAAGATAGTGTTTAGTGCGATCTCTGTCTTTCCAAATCCCACATCACCACTAAGCAGTCTATCCATGATATTTCCAGTCGCCATTTGCCCTAAAATATCTTTAACTGCGTTTGTTTGATCATCTGTATATTCAAAGCCTGAGAGTTTTTGAAACTCTTTAAGTTCTTGTTTGGAGAGATTTATCTTTGGTGCTTTTATCAGTGCACGAGCTGCTGCAGTATTTACAATCTGTCCAGCTATCTCAAGAAGTCGTTTACGAACTTTCGCTTTGAGCTTTCCAAAGTTTCCTTTGCCTAGTCTATCTAGCACAGGAGTAGACCCGCCACCAGCAATATATCTGTCTATGTAGTCAAGGTTCTCAACAGGGAGAAGAATTTTATCATCACCTACATATTTTATGACTATAAAGTCTTTAACACCACCAAGGATTTCAGTCTGTTCTATGGAATCAAATATCCCAACCCCATAATCCTCATGCACAACATAATCGCCCTTTTTGAGGTCATCAAGAAGAATAGAACTTTTTCTTCTACGGCGTTTTTTATCTGGCTTATTCAGAGAAATAATCATCTCATCAGGGGTAAGGATATTTAATATATAACCATCAGTAATTTTAGTAATGTTTTCAGTATCGTAGATGCCTGCTTGTTTGATAGTAGCTGCGTTTGCTGCGATGACTGTTATCTTTTTAGCACGATGCACATTAAGTAGGTGCTCTGCATTTGCGACAACTAACTCTTTTATATCATCATTTTTTTCAAGCACTGGCAAGTTAAAAGCTTCACGGTTGACAGTTGGATTGTTTATTCCATAGGCATCTTTGAGAAGGTCATCAAGATTTTTAGAGAGTTGAACATTTTTGTCTTCTAAAAAGTTTTCAGCCATCTCATTAAGGTGCCAAAAACCTAAAGAGGCTACATCTTTGAGCATAGCATCAAATTCACTGGATTCTACTCTCGCGTTTAAAGCCTCAAAGTTTTGCTCATCTAGCGCATAAAAAGCACTACGAACCTCAAGCATATCAAGCTCATCACCAAGAGTTCTTTGAGATTCGAGTTCAAACTCTTTTATCTGCTCTATCTCATTGTCGAAAAAAGAGATACGGTGAGGATTTGGCGAAGAGGGGATGAAGATATCTAAAATATCTCCACGGTGACTTATCTCACCCTCTACTTGTACCATATCTACAAAGGTATAACCCCAAAAGAGCATCTGTTCTTTAAAACTACTAAGATCTACCTCAGTACCAAACTCTAAGATTTTTGAGTCAAGGAATTCAGCCTTAGGGAGAGGAAAAAGCAGTGTTTTTAGAGGAGAGATAATAAGTGGTTTTTTCTTAGCACTATGATACATACGAAGAGAGGAGAAAAGCTCTTGAAGTTCCTCTTTGTATGAACGAAGATCATCCCCATGAGTAGCACGAAAATCTGGAAAAAGTATAGTCTCACGTTTGAAGTACTTAGTGACACTTTCTAAAAGTTCTGCCTCTTTCATATCCTCACAGATGAGAATATCTAAGTCAGTAGACGAATGTGTTTTAAAGTGATTAAAAAGAGCAGTTTGTGGCATTAGTCTTCTGTCTTTCCTAAAGCAAGAGGAGAATCTTTTACTATAGAGTTTCCTTCAAAAATACCTTTTGATTCGATAATAAGTTCGCTTGAAGTTATCTCACCACGAACACGACCACCAGCTTTTATCTCAACAATACTAGAGTTTACAGCCCCTTCTATAAGCCCTTGAACGACAAGTCTATCTGTCAAGATTTCCCCTTTAACATGACCATTTTTACCAATATTAACTTCTTTTGTTGATTTTATAATACCATCAAGTTCTCCATCAATATAGAGATTACAAGTTAGGTCTACTTCCCCTTGAATTTTTGCTCCGGCTGTGATAATTGTTGTGTTTGAGCTTGCACCAACATTAGGTTTGCTGTCGCCATTATTAAAGATTGCCATGGTACTTTTTTTTCCTTTTTAAATACTTCATCATAATTTTTTTGAGTCCATTTTAGAAACCAAAATGGATTAAGATTACGATAAAGAAAACGTATCTCATAATGCAAATGTGGTCCATTACTCATACCGGAGTTACCGGTATAACCAATAAGAGTTCCTTTTTTTACAAATTGCCCTGATTTTACCACAGTTTTGTTTAAATGTCCGTAGTATGTTTTAAATCCATAAGAATGTTCAAGAATAATCAAACGACCATACCCACTACTTTTATGATAGCCAGACCACTCTACAATGCCATCAGCCGGAGCGAATACCTTTGTTTTAAGTTTTGCTTTCATATCTATACCGCGATGAAACTCACGTTTATGGAGAGTAGGATGAATTCTATAGCCAAATTTACTAGTAATACCATGGTATTCTATAGGAGAACCATTTGGTATGAGCTGCATAAGTACTGCACGATGTTGAGAACTAATCTTTGTTGCACTTACTCTCTTGGCTAAAGATTCTTCTCCAATAGGCTTTAATCCTATCATCTTTTCTATTTCAGAGAGTGAATCAGAAAGAGTATCAAGCTCTTTTTTCTTATCTTCAAGAGAAGCATTTGTCACTTGCATATGCTCTTGAAGTTTAAAATTTTGCTCTTTCATCTCTTCATAAGCAAGTTGTACACCATCTCGCTTATGCTCTATAAGTTTGACACTATTATTAAGATAGAGTATAGTACCTACAGCTATAATAACCATACTCATGACAAAAAGGAATGCATACATAATTGCTTTTTTTACAAAGTGATGCACATTAAACTGTTTGACACCATTGTCATCATGAATGGTAACTGTAAAATGGTTATCCATTTTCACTCTTTAAGAAAGATTCTACAACACTAAAGGAGCCAAAAACCAAATAATTTTTATGAGGATCTACTTCATTAAAAGTACTATATTGAATCTCTAAATTTTCAAGAATCTTCTCTAAGACTTCTAAATTTTCAGCTCTTTCATCATCTATGCTTATAAGTTCTACACCCTCTATAATAGGTTTAAGGATCTTTAAAATCTCTCTGTAGTTTTTATCTTTATAGCTGTTATATACTAAAGTGTATTTTGAGTCTTTCAAACTTTTGGCTATTTCTATTGCTGCAAGAGCGTTATGCCCTACATCGAGTAAAATATTTTTTTTGTACTCTGTTAAACGGCCAAAAAGTCTACTATTATGAAATGTATCCTTATCATAGCTTAGTTTTAGTCTTTTGAGTGCACTTATAGCAAGTTTGAGGTTATCCACAAGATAAGAAGGTAAACTATTCTCTTTTGCTATTTGCTCTATTTTCACTCTATCATTTGCATCTAAAAATTCTTCTAAATTTTGAATAGAGAGACTCCTTTTAGAGACAATATCTTCTACAACCTCTAAGACTTTAGAATGTTTTTGATTTGCAATAATTGCACTTTTTTGAATTGCATTGAGCTTTGTTCTTGCTATTTCTTCTAGGGTATTGCCGAGAAAAGCTTCATGATCTTTACCTATAGGTGTGACTAAGGTTAAAATATTTTCAAACACGGCAGTTGCATCATGCTCCCCACCAAGACCAGCCTCTAGGACTACATACTCTAAATCTTGATATATATACATAGTCAGCAATGTTGTATATTCAAAATAACTAAGAGAAGCAGCATCTTCTTTACTCAAAAGTTTTAGAAGTCCTTCATGTGCACTATTAAGTTTTTCATATGAAATATCTGAACCATTAAGCCAGATACGTTCATTGAAGTTAAGAATATGAGGAGAAGTATAGTGTCCTACACTTTTATGAGTATTAAAGAGAGCTGTAGCTAAGAATCTCCCTGTTGTCCCCTTTCCATTTGTACCAATCAAATGAATAATTTTAGGAAGCCTAAATTCTTCTTTTATTTTTGCATAAACTCTTGGCATCCGATCATAATCTATCTCTTCATAGAAGAGAGGTTTTGCATCTAAGAAAGTTTTTAACACTACTTCTTTTTATACCCTACACGATTTCGACCACTATTTTTAGCCACATAGAGATACTCATCAGCTGAATTGAGTGTAGCAGAGAGAGAAACATGTTTTTCTCTTTCACTTACACCAGAGCTCACGGTGATACCTATACGATTTTTCTTATACATAAAGCGGGATTTTTCTACTTTTTTTCGTACTTTTTCTGCAAAAGCTACACCACCTTTAGTATCTGTTTCACTCAGTAATGCAAGGAACTCTTCTCCACCAAAACGGCCTACCACATCAACAGTCCGACACTCTTTTTTGAGTATCTTAGCAAATGCCACCAAGATAGCATCTCCAGCGTCATGTCCATAAGTATCATTTACATCTTTAAACTTATCTAGGTCAAACATTATTAAAGAGTAGTTACGTTTATAACGTTTAAACTCAGCCTCTTTTATCTCCATAAAGTCATCAAGTGCTCGACGATTGTTAAGCTTTGTTAAAAAATCTTCTTTAGACTCTTTTTTTGCAGATTCTAAATCTTTTTCAAGTTTTTTTACACGTTGAGAGAGAGAAGAAACTTCCGCTGAGTGGCCTTGTAAATCACCACTAAGTGACTTTGTGTTCTCTTCAAGAGCAAGAGCTATAGTATAGAGCTTTTTATGTGCTGTTTTAAAGCTAGAAACATTTGTATCGGTATAAGCTTCTAAATCTTTTTTTATCCCTTGTATCTCATCCGTAGAATTATCAGACTGTTCAATCATTTCTATTAAACGCAGACTAAGCTTATCGAGTACCCCATCTATAGAGTCTATCATCTCCTTCACACTCTCCTTATCAAGAGCAATACGAAGAGAAATAGCTGTTTTAATCTCCTTTTCGATACTATCATTTTCTAACAAATGTGGATTTTTACGGATTCTGAGACTCAGTTCTGCAATAGTATCATTCACACTTGAAGCGATGGATGGGACAAAAGAAAAAACTAAGAGTTTAGATATTTTTTTTAGTCCTAATTCACCATGAGGAAGAGAAGAGGATTCAATATTAATATTCTCTATGGTTTTACGTAGATCCTGAGTATCGACAGTTTCGTATTTTTTAAGTTTTTTTAAGAATGTATCATCATATGTCGTTAAAAAGTTTACCCATAGTTGACGAAAGGAATCTATCTGATCTGCTTGTGCACCTGAGCTTAATATATCCATAGTACTGCGTGCTAAATCAGCAGCTTCCTTGTTATGAAGAACCTCTATAACTTGAAATACCCTCTTCGCTAAAAGTACCTGTGACTCTATGATATTAGTAGCCTGTGTAGGATTTGTTCTATTAAGCTTGGCGATGAGAAAGCGCACAAACTCATTCATGGTCTGTATACGATAGTTACGAAGATCTTTTTGCAAGTCAGAGTTGAGACTCTTTGTAAACTTCGTGAGATGTTCACAATCTTCTACATTCATCTTTGCTTTTTTTGCCTCTTTACAGAAGGCTTCAGCATAGGCATCAGGAGTTAGAAGTTTTCCTTCTAACTTTAATCTCTTAACTGCATTGTTAATTATAGCTTGAATAGTCATCTACTTCTTCCCCTATTTTTCTTGTGAACCCTCAGCTGAGACTTGTGCCACAAAGGCAGAAATCGCTTTTATGGAACTAAACTTAATAGCATCAAAACGCTGCTGATCCGTTAGAACAGCATTTGGATCAACTGAAAAGTCATATGTTCCTGTTGTGGTGTAGTTCTTTTTCAAATCTTTTGATTCTCGTGTTATATAAAGAGTTATTCTTGCACGATAAGAAATAATATAACCATTTGAATCATACTGCAGTGCAGAGTATGATGGATTTGAAATTCTGAGTGAAAGATGTGCATCTGAGTGTTTTCTATCTGTTAATGAGGCATGAAAAATCTCAATAATCGCTCTATCCACTGCATCTTTTACAATAACACTATTTTCTGGATCTGTTTGAGAGATATAAATAGATGTACTTATCTTCTCACCCATCACACTACGTGCATACTTTGCACTCGGTTTATACCCACAAGCTGATAATATTAGTAATAGTATAATAAATATCTTTAAACTTAGTGAGTTTTTTTGCATTTTTAGCCTTTAACTACTAAGTTTACAAGTTTTTTGGGAACAACTATCTCTTTTATTATAGTTTTATCTTCGAGCCACTTTGCAACTTTTTCTTTTGCAAGTGCTAATATCTCTTCTTTTGAAGCATCAGGAGCCACTTCTATCTCTCCACGGTTTTTACCATTAAGAGCAACTCCAAGAGTAATGCTATCTTCTACAAATACTTCTTCTACTATCTCTTGTTTTGTAAGGTTTTTAAGATTGAAACATTTACTTGAAATATCCCAACATGTGTGAGGAATAATTGGCTCCATTATAGAACTTAGTATCCAGTAACCTTCACTCCATACATCAGCATTACTTTGAGTATTAAGAGCATTGATAGCTTCCATTACACCCGCTATTAATGTGTTAAATGTATAACGTTCTTCATAAACTTCATTTGAACGTTTAAGAGCTTCATATACTTTCTTACGTGCTAGTTTTTCTTCTTTACTTAAAGAGCTATGATCTATGAGAGGTTTTGTATCCGTTGCTACAACATTAGAACTTCTATCAAAGAAACGTTTTATAAACTTATGAGCACCTTCAACTGCATTATCATTCCATTCTAACTCTTGCGTTGGTGGTGCTGCAAAAAGGATAAAAAGTCTTGCTGTATCTGCTCCATACTTTGCAATGATTTCATCAGGGTCAACAGTGTTTCCCTTAGACTTAGACATCTTCGCCCCATCTTTAAGCACCATACCTTGTGTAAGGAGTTTATCAAAAGGCTCATCAAATTCTAAGTAACCTAAATCACGGAATACTTTTGTAAAAAATCTCGCATATAAAAGGTGTAAAATTGCATGCTCAATTCCACCAACATAGTGATCAACTCCCATCCAGTACTTGATTTCCTCAGGGGTAAACGCCATCTTTTCTAGTGTTTCAGGAGAGGCACAAAAACGCAAAAAGTACCAAGAAGACTGTACAAATGTATCCATTGTATCTGTCTCGCGAAGAGCATCTTTGCCACACTGTGAACAAGAACAGTGTTTCCAAGTTGGGTGGTTCTCTAGAGGAGAGCCTTCGCCATTTATCTCTACATCATCAGGTAACGCGATAGGAAGATTCTCTTTCTTCTCCATCACAAGACCACAATCTTCACAATGAATAAAAGGAATAGGAGCACCCCAGTAACGCTGACGACTCACTCCCCAATCTTTGAGCTTGTAGTTCGTAGTCTTAGCACCTATTTTTTTCTCTTCAAACATTTTGATAATGTTGTACTGAGATTTTTTAGAGTTTAGACCATCAAATTCACCAGAGTTAAAAAGTACACCAGCATCAGTAAAGGCTTTCTCACTTACATCTACCTCTGCATCTTTTGGTTTTATCACTGCATTTATAGCAAGGTCATACTTTTTTGCAAAGTCATAATCTCTATCATCATGAGCAGGCACTGCCATTACAGCTCCAGAGCCATAATCCATTAGTACAAAGTTTGCTATCCATACGGGAACAGTTTTCCCAGTTAATGGATGAATTACTTCAAGACCAAGAGGAAGACCAGCTTTCTCTTTTTGTCTGTCGATAGAGGACATGTTTTTCATCTTTGTGATTTCAGCGATAAGCTCATCACTTAAAAGCTTGTTCTCTATCATATAAGTAACAATCTCATGCTCAGGTGCTAAAGCTGTATAGCTTACACCATAGATAGTATCAGGGCGAGTTGTAAAAACATCGAAACTCTCAAACTTAGAGTCTAGCTTAGTTTTTGAAGCTTCATCAAAAAAGAGGTCAAATGCCAGACCATTTGACTTGCCTATCCAGTTCTCCTGCATCGTAAGAACTTGCTTAGGCCATCCACCCTCTAGTTTTGGTAGATCATCCAAAAGCTCATCAGCATAATCAGTGATCTTAAAGTAGTACTGGTTCATATCTTTTTTTACTATAGGTGTGTCACAACGCCAACAGCAGCCATCCACTACCTGCTCATTTGCTAACACAGTCTTATCATGTGGACACCAGTTAAGCATCCCTTTTTCTCGGTAAAGGAGACCTTTGTTGTACATATCTATCATAAAAGCTTGTTCAAACTTCGTGTAAAGCTCATCACTTGTCGCCATCTCGCGTTTACGGCTAAACGAAAAACCTAAAGAGTAAAACTCATTTTTCATATAGTCTATATTATCATAAGTCCAGCCCTTAGGATGGCTTCCATTTTTAATAGCTGCATTTTCAGCAGGCATACCAAAACTATCAAAACCTATAGGATGTAGTACATTTTTACCTTGTTGTCTATGGTAACGTGCGAGTGCATCACTTATGGAGTAGTTTCGTACATGACCCATATGTAATCGTCCACTAGGAAATGGAAACATACTTAGAATGTATTTTTTATCTAAAGTAAAATCTTCACTTGGCTCAAAACTCTCATTTTGCTTCCAATACTCTTGCCATTTTTTTTCGATGTTTGATGAAATGTATTCCAATTCTTTACCCTATGTTTATATTTTATTATGCATATCGACTGAAGTCGGTATTACAAAAAGTTTCTATCTTACCTACTTCGATGTTACAACAACTCTTACGACAAAAGTTCTTGTAACACCGGTTTCAACCGGTGTTTAGCAAGTTTTAGTACTCTTCTTTTTGCTTAGAACTCTCTATATAGACAAGTCCCATAGAGAAGATATTTGCTATAAGTGCCCCGATAGAAAGAGCAATAGCCCAACTATCATTACCTACAATAACAAGAAATATAAATGCAGGAATGAGATGTAGATCAGCCACCAAAGAAGAAGCAAGAAGTTCTGCAGAGAGAAGGTTTCTTACTCCTATTTTTAAGATAGTACTCATTAAGTTTACACTTGCTGCTATAAACAAAGAGATAGCTGTATTTTCATAAAGAAATCCTGCTATCGATGTTAAACTCATTAATGAAAAAAATACGTATACTACTTTACCCCAATCCATAATAAATATGCTCCTTTAATTTTATACAACACCAGATTCAAATTGATCACGCATTCTCTGTTTCTCTGCTTCGCGCTTCGATTTTTCTGCGAGTTTATTGTGGTAGTTTTTTACATCAAAACCAAACCATAGTAAAATAGGACTAGCAACAAAGATAGAAGAGTATGTCCCTACAATCACACCAACAAGTAGTGTAAAGGCGAATGGGTGAATAATCTCTCCACCAAACATAAAGAGTGTAAACACCACAAAAAATGTCGTAAGAGAAGTGAGTGTTGTACGAGCTAAGGTTCTAGTAACTGACTCATTAATAATCTCTTTAAGATCCATCGTACGATTTTTAGTCACACCCTCACGAATACGGTCAAATACGATAATGGTATCGTTTAATGAGTACCCTAAAATAGTAAGAATTCCCGCTAGAACATCTAAGTTTACATCAATACCAAAGAGTGCAACCATTCCAAGAGCAATACTCACATCATGAATCAGTGCTACAATGGAAGCGACAGCAAAACGCCACTCAAACCTAAAAGCAACATAGACGAGGATACCTAAAACTGCTAAGAATAGGGACATAATACCCTTCTCTTTCAGTTCAGCACCTACAGTAGGACCAACTATATCAACACGACGAACCTTAAAATCACCTGTACCTTTAAGTACCTGACGAGTTACATCACCTATATCTTGTGTTACACTCGCACTACTTGTTTTCATGCGAATAACAACTTCATCTGGTGTGCCAAACTCACTTATACTTGCATTGTCAAAAAGTTTATCACCCTTAAGTGCTTCTCGCATCTTCTCTATAGGTGCTTTCTTTGTGTACTGAACTTGAACAACTGTTCCGCCTGCAAAATCAATACCATAGTTGAGACCTTTTGTAAGTAAAATTCCGTAAGAAGCCAATACCATTAATATAGAAAGAGTAATTGCAATCTTTGATTTTCCCATAAAATCAAAGGTTCTTGTATATCTAAAAAATTCCATAACTATCCCTTAATCCCAAACCAAAGTTTATTGTTTTTACTCTTACTTATCTTATCTTCAAGTAACTGATAAATACCATGTGTACCCAAAATAGCCGTAAGCATAGAGGCCATAATACCGATACTCATGGTAACAGCAAAACCTTTTATTGCCCCTGTTCCATAAGCATAAAGCACAACAGATGCTATAAGTGTCGTAATATTTGCATCTAGAATAGCTCGCATTGCATTTGCATAGCCCTCTTCTATAGCTTTGTGCATAGACTTACCTTCATAGATAAGTTCACGAATACGCTCAGTAATGATAACATTTGCATCTACTGCCATACCAACGGTTAGTACTATCCCTGCCATACCAGGAAGTGTTAGAGTCGCTCCAAAGAGACTCATAACAGCTAAAAGAATGAAGAGGTTTGCCACAAGTGCGATATTTGCAATAACACCAGCTAAACGATAATAGAACATCATAAAAAGAATAACTAAAACAAATCCACCGATAAGTGCAATCATAGATTCTCTAATACTATCAGCACCAAGACTAGGTCCTACTGAACGTTTTTCCATCATATATATAGGTGCAAGAAGTGCTCCTGAACGAAGTGCAATCGCTAAATCTTTTGCTTCCATTACAGTATAGTTTCCACTTATCTGTCCAGAACCACCACCAATACGCTCGTTAATATTTGGAGCAGAATAGACTTTGCCATCAAGCACAACGGCTAAGCGCTTTCCTACATTTTTACCAGTAAAGTCTCCAAAGATATCAGCACCTTCTGCATTTAACTTGAAGTTAATAAGAGGACGATTGTTTTTATCAAATCCCATATTTGCATCAGTAAGCATGCTACCATCTAGGATAGGAATTTCATGTACAAGATACTTAATAGAAGGATTTTTTGCATCTGGTAAAATAACATCACCATACTCAGCAGCATCCGCCTTACTCATGTTATAAACACGAGCATTACGATCTTCATCAACAGCCATAAGCTCAAGTTTTGCAGCACGGCTAATAAGCTCACGGGCACGTTGTTCATCTGCTTGAGACTTGATACCAGCTAACTCTACAAGGATTTTATCTTTACCCTGTCTTGCAACAACTGGCTCAGAAAGTCCAAACTGATCTAAACGATTACGAATAGTCTCAATAGCCTGACTAACTGCTTCTTGTTTTGTTTTTTTAATCTCTTTTGGAGTGAGAGTCAGCGAGATAATAGAACCATGCTTTGCAATCACAGAACCCTCTATCTTTTTTAAAAAAATATCAAACTTAGCAATATCATCACTATCAAGAACTTCAAACTTAACACTCTTATCATCAAAAGTAAGTCCATCAATTAAAATATCATTACGCTCTGCAAAGTGTTTTATGCTTGCGGCAATAGACTTGATACGGCTCTTTGTAGCCTCCTCGGTTTTTACACCAAGAAGCATATGCAATCCACCTTGTAGGTCAAGACCTAGAGTAATCTTTTTCCCTGTCTTACTTTGAGTCAGAGAAGGGATAGAAAAAGCTACACCAAAAATTATCGCTAATGCGAATATGACTATGCGATAATTAAGCTTCATCCTCGTACTTCTTTGCAATGGAATCTTTTGTGATTTTAGTAATAGTATCATCATTCATTTTCACACTTAAAAATTTCTCTTCAACCTTGTGAATAACTACAATAAAACCACCATTTGTGATTACTTTATCACCTTTTTTAAGTGCTGCGAGCATAGCTTTTTTAGCCTTTGCTTCATTTTGCTGTGGGCGAATAATTACAAAATACATAATTGCAATTAAAAATACGAACGGTAATAGTTGAGAAATGATTTCCATCAATAACTTCCTTGTGTTGAATAAAATTGTGGCGATTATACAAAACTTATACTAATAGTCTCATAAAAAGTGTACAATTTCATTATGAATAACATTTTAAAAATATTTTTACTCGGTCTTCTCACAGCAACACTCTTTAGTGCCTTTATATATTTTGCAGAATATCATCTGACAAACAAGTTAATTAATACTCTTTTTGGACTTGCCTCACTGGCACTTTTTCTCTACATACCTAAACGCAGTATACTTGTAGCTGGTTTTTTCATAGGACTCTTTTGGTTCTACTGGATTGGATATAGTTTTAAATATCAAGGTGTTGGTTATATGGCTCCTATTATCACTGTAGCTTTTGGATTCATTTATCTTCTTTTCTTCTTACCACTTTACTTTACAGACAAAGCATACATAAGAGCAATATTTCTCTTTGGTTTAAGTTTTTTTGAACCTTTTGACTGGAACTGGTTGCAGATAGAGCTTATTTTTGTGGAGAGCTATATTGGCATCTATAAGTATCAACTTATCGCCGTTTTACTCGCCCTCTCTCTCCCTCAACTTATACGAGAGAAAAAGTACAGGTACCTGCCTCTGCTTATACTTCTAGCGAGTATCAACTATGGTTATCCAAAACAAGAGGATGCACCCCTGAAGATAAAACTTGCTAGTACAGATATAAAACAAGACTACAAGTGGACTAGAGCAGCTCAAATACCAACTATTAGATATATTTACACTCAGATACAAAAGGCTAAAGAGGAGAGGTATGATGTAATAGTCTTTCCTGAGTCTGTTTTTCCACTCTATCTGAATGAAAATCCTTATCTCCTTAAAGAGTTAGAAAAACTTTCATACAATATTGTCATTGTTGCTGGAGCGCTTCTCAAAGAGAATGGAGCAAGTTACAATGCTACTTATAAGTTTGAAGATGGGAAGTATGTAACAGCAAAAAAACTTGTTCTTGTTCCTTTTGGAGAGTACATTCCTCTCCCTAAATTTGCCCAAAAATTTATTAACGATACTTTTTTCAAAGGTGAAAGTGATTTTTTAACAGCAGATGCACCTACTGATTTCACTATTAAAGGTATAAAGTTTAGAAATGCCATATGCTATGAGGCGACATGTGCTGAGCTTTATAAGGGAAATATTAAGTATATGCTAGCCACAAGCAATAATGCTTGGTTCGCTCCATCTATAGAGCCAACACTGCAAAATCTACTTATGAAATACTATGCAAGAAAAAATGGAGTAACAATTTATCATGTTGCTAATTATAAGGGAAGCGGTATCGTAAAGTAAGCTTTTAACTTAGCCTACTCTTCTTTTTTAGTTCCTTTTATAAATTCTAAAAAGAAGACTAAAAAAATTCCTAATATAATACTTGTAATAAATGAGACTACTAAAATTAAACCCCGTTTAGGCTTGCTTTTGTTTTTTATGTAAGCTGGTGTAGCAGCTGTTAAGACATCACACTGATAATACTTCTTAGACTGCATCATCACTTTTTCTTTAAGTATACTAGAAACCATACCAGAAATACTTTGACGGAGTTCAAAACTTTCAGCCTTACTGAGTTCCTTTTCAAAATAGCCTAATTTACGATTTATTATATGAAGGTTATTTTTTACTAAGTACTCACTCGCATCATGTAAAAAAGCTTTTATAACAAGAGGTGGAAAATTTCTATCACTATCATTATAAGAGACCGTAATAAGCCCAGATTTTTTATCACTACCTATAGACATATTTCCCTTAATTTTTTGTACAATTGGAAAAACTTCTGCATCTAAATTTTTTGCTTTATCTTCACTAGATGCTTTAAAAAGATTATAGATACCACGAAATCCTAGTGCAAAAACATAGTTTTTATCCCTATCTACATTTGTATAGTATACATCAAACTTGTTCTTAATAACAAAATTTTTCATAAATGCATAATTGTTTAGTAATGAGTTAAATGCCACATCAGGAGTCATACTTCCACCACCACCAACATTTATACCAGCTATAGCAGCAAGTCCACCTAAACCACCAAGTCCTCCAGATTTACTTTCTGTAGGAATGAGCACAGTATCTGATTTATACACATTAGGAAGTTTAAGAACATACACAAGAGTTAGTGCAAGTACAACTGTAGTAATTATAGCTATAATTTTTTTACCTTTTACAATCGTCTGCCATAATTCTCTTAAATCTATTTCATCCTCTTCTACAATATCTGTCTCTTGCATATTCATTATATAGCACCTAAGGTATGAAGAGTAGCAGCAGTAACAGCGAATGAGGCTAAAATTCTAGAAACACTATCCCAAAGTTCAAGGCTGCTATACTCTTGAATATAGAGAGGCACTACAATAGTATCTCCCTTGTCAATACCTGCATAAGAACTAAATATCCACCATCCATGCACAATTGGTTCACTTGTTCCATCAGCATGCACAACATATACACTATTTTTATCTGCACCTTGGGCAAATCCACTCGCTAAGCTAATGTAGTCATCTCCATCTAATTCATTATTATAAACAAACGAGGTTGGATTAAATACTTCTCCAAATACAGTTACAGTATCCATTTGAGATGGTATGGTTATTGTATCTTGATTTTTTAACACTAGATTATATTTACTCTCTTGTAGTTTTGTAATATTTCTATCCATAACTATGCTAACACGTCCAAGAGGTGTGTACTTTTCTGCTTCTGTTACTACCTCATCAAGCTTAACTGTGGATGTAACTGAAGCTTTTTTTGCATTTGCAGGCATCGCATTAAAAAGTGCAAGTTGACGTTTAAGACGTGCAAGATTATTTTTATACTCACTCTGTTGTCTTTTTCGTATGCTCTCTCGTGTAAACACAGTTCCCTCAACAAAAGCTTCCTTTGTAAAACCACCTGCTCTCTCTATTACGCTGCTTAATTTTTCTCCACTCTCTATAGAATATCTACCTGGAAACTTCACTTCACCCTTAAGTATTACACTTCTTTTTTCATTCCATTTTGGAATCTTAAAAATTCGTACTTCATCATATGCTTGAAGTGTAATACTACTAAAAGTTTGTTTCATAGTATCAATTTTAAGAATTCTTCGAAATCTCTCATCATTTTTATCTACAGTGTATCTTACTATTTCAATACTACGAGTATATGCCTTTTGAGTAAGTCCACCAGCGATATTTATTAAATCAGATACACTCATATTTTGCTCATACGAGACAGTAACTGGTTTTATAACTTCTCCACTAATCATAACAGGTTCAATTAGATGTGTATTATAATAGTTAAATACTTCTATCTCATCATAAGCATTAAGGACAGTATCACCTTGACTTTTGAGTGAATAAAATATAGTTTTTGGCATAAAGTCTTTAGTAGCATATGTTGTGACTCGTACTTTATCGTCTACAACACCATCAATTCCAGAAGCATTAAGAGCATCTTCTATAGTCATTCCTGCTATATACTGAAGTTTTCCTACTTTTATAAGCGGAGTTCCTTTTGTAGTTATGTAAGCATTTGTATATATATCATTATAAGCATAGATAAACAGCTCATCATTTGCTGAGAGTTGGACAGTTTTCTTTCCACTTATAACATCTAAAATATTAAATGATGTACTATTAAACTGTAAATCTTTCCCATAATGTTTAATAAGCCCATAATTAAAATAGGTGTTTGGAAGAAAAAACTTCTCTTTTCCATTTTTCAAGACTTCTTTAAAAAAAGCATTCAAGGTATGTTTTTTATTAAGGTTGTATGCACCAGGTCTGATAATATTTCCGTGCACATTAATACTATTTTTTGAGGTAAAATCAAGTGGATAGATATAGACTCTATCCCCATCTTTCATTATAAAATTTTTGCTCTTGTTGTAAGCTACTTTATATGTCTTCTGTTTAGTATTATTATCATAACGACTAATTTTTATCTGAGTCTTTGAAGCATCTGGCTTCATACCACCAGCATAATCTATAAGAGACTTAAGTGTCTCCTTTCTTGTAAGTTCAAAAATTGCTCTATTATTAACTGCTCCATTGATACTTACTAACTTTTTCGCTTTCTTAATGATTACTATATCTCCATGTTTTAGGAGTACGGTATCAAAGGGTTTACCCCTAAAAAGTAGGTCATAAAAATCAAGATTTGCAATTATTTTAGAGCCCCGTTTTACTACTATATCTCGTACTGATCCACTTTTACGTATCCCTTTAGAAACTATAAGAAGGTCTTTTACCGTTGAGAAAGAAGAAAGATTATAAAGGCCTGGGTACTTTACATCACCGATAAGTGTTACCTGAATCGTACTATACTTATCTATATTTACATCAAACTCACTCATAGTAAAATGTTTCTTAAGACTGTCAATCAGAGATTTTTTCGCATTTATAAACTTCATACCACCAAGTTTGATGGGACCAATATATGCTAAATCTATCGTCCCATCATTTTTAATTTTTACAGAATAAGATTTATCTCTATCACCATAAACATGAATATGGATTCTATCTCCTGCCGACATTATATAATCATCAGGTGTCGGTAAAGAAGAGGAGTCTAAGATATTTTTGTTTGCATAAAAAGAGAGAGAGTAGCGATTAAGTTTTGCATAAGAGCTACTCTGTTGCTTAGATTTAAGTGCATTTTGCATCTCTTTATTAGATTTGTATGCAAATGGATCAATATTTATTGATTGATCTTCTTTCTTTGCATTATTCTCATTACTCTCACTGCTATTATTATCTATAGTCGTATCAATATTATTTACAACAATACTTGAATTATTTTCACTTTTTTTATTTCTATCCAAAGAGCTCTCTGCAAGTTTCTGCTTCACTTCACTTGGACTTATTCCTCGCTCGGCCATAGCAGCTTTTGCTTGTGGAGTATTGAGAATTCCGGGGTTTTGGGCAACCGCCTGCTCCACTTGTGCAAAAGATGGCTCGGCAAAAGTAAGTGTTATTGTGGAAAATAATAGTAATAGCATACGTGTTATCATATATATCCTTAAAAAAATTTTCTTATTATAGGTAAAAATTTATTATAAGTTTGTTAAACTTAGTTATAATGTAGTAAATAAATTATAGGTGTTATACTTCATGCTAAATCTCAAAAATCCAAATCTTTATAATAATCGTGAGCTTTCATGGTTACAGTTCAATACAAGAGTTCTCAAACAGGCTCAAGATGCGTCATTACCTCTTTTAGAACGCCTTAAGTTTCTTGCTATTTACGGAACAAATTTAGATGAATTTTATATGATTCGTGTAGCTGGGCTCAAAAAACTCTTTAGTGCTGGAATCATTGTAAGTGGGGCAGACAAGCTCACACCCTTACAACAGCTTAAAGAGATTCGTAACTATCTTCATCAAGAGCAACAAGTTGTGGAGCACTGCCGTAGTGAGATACTTAAACTCCTTGAGAGTGAAGGTATTGCTGTCAAAAGCTATGATGAAGTAAATCAAACACAGAAAAACTACCTTAACAAATTTTTTCATGAAAACATATATCCTGTTATTATTCCAATAGCTATTGATGCAACACATCCTTTTCCACATCTAAACAATCTCAGTTTTGGTCTTATAGTAAAACTTCAAGATAGTGATGATACAAGTGTTGAGCGTTTTGGTATTATCCGTGTTCCCCGTGTTTTAGAGCGTTTTGTTGAACTTGGTAATGGTATTTATATTCCGATAGAGTCAGTTGTAGCCCAGCATGTTGAAGAGCTTTTTCCTGGATATGAACTTTTAAAGTATGCTATATTTCGTGTCACTAGAAATGCTGATATTGCTATAGAAGAAGAAGAAGCAGATGACTTTATGGAGATTCTTGAAGAGGGTCTTAAACTCCGCCGTAAGGGCGAAATGGTTCGTCTTGAAGTTGGAGCAAATACAGATGATGAAATTATCAACTTCTTTAACAAGCACACAAATGTATTTAAAGATGATATTTACAAATTTCACACCTTTTTAAATCTTTCAAGCCTCTGGCAAATAGTATCCAATAAAGATTTTGCACACCTTCTTGCAACTCCCTTTAAACCAAAAAACCTTCCACCTCTTGATGCGACAGATAATATCTTTGCGACCTTAGAGAAACAAGATGTGCTTTTATATCACCCTTATGAGAGTTTTGAACCAGTAGTAAAGTTTATTCAGACTGCTAGTAAGGACCCTGATGTTGTCTCCATTAAGATGACACTCTACCGTTCTGGAACAAATTCCCCTATCGTCCAAGCACTAATGAGTGCAAGTGAAAGTGGCAAGCAAGTCACTGTTATGGTGGAACTTAAAGCTCGTTTTGATGAAGAAAACAATCTTATTTGGGCAAAGGCTCTTGAAAAATCAGGAGCACATGTTATCTATGGAATCAAAGGTTTTAAGGTACATGCAAAAGCAGCACTTGTAACTCGCCGAAAAAATGGCAAGCTCAAGCAGTATGCCCATCTAGGAACAGGTAACTATAATCCCGTTACTGCAAAGATATACACAGATATGTCTTACATGACAAGTAAGGATGAAATTACCACTGACCTGACTCGTTTCTTTCACTTCCTCACTGGATTTAGTAAAAAAGGGAAACTTAACGAGCTCTATATGGCACCTTCACAAATCAAGCCCAAGATTCTCTCTCTTATTCATAACGAAACAAGACAGGGAGAACATGGTCGTATAATTGCAAAAGTGAATTCTCTTGTTGATGAAGACGTTATCCGTGCACTCTATAAAGCGAGTCAAGCAGGAGTTAAGATAGACCTTATCGTTCGTGGTATTTGCTGTTTAAAACCTGGCATAAAAGATGTAAGTGAAAATATTCGTGTTATCTCAATACTCGGAAAATACCTTGAACACCCTCGTACTTTTTACTTTAAAAATGATGCTGCGCAGGTGTATATCTCTAGTGCTGATTGGATGCCAAGAAACCTTGTTCGTCGGATAGAGCTTTTAACTGCCATAAAAGATGATAATGCTAGAGATAAGATACTTCAGATACTCAGACTCCAAACATGTGACAATACACTCTCGCACGAGTTACAGAGTGATGGCTCTTACAAAAGAGTAAAAAAAGATGCTCAGAAGAATATTAACAATCATAAACTCATGGAAGATTATGTAAACAGAATAACCAAAGCCACTAAAAAAGAGTCTGCAGCTTATATCGCCAACCTAATGTCTAATATATTTATAGACTGCCACGAATCATAAAGAAAAAGGGAAAAGTATGCTTCATAACTTTAAAAATTTTACACCAAAACTTGGAAAAAACACATGGATAGCACCCTCAGCAGATGTTATCGGTGATGTAACTATCGGTGAGGATTGCTCTATCTGGTTTGGAACAGTTATCCGAGGAGATGTTCATTATATCACGATAGGTGATAGAACAAGTATTCAAGACTTAAGTATGGTACATATTACCCACCATAAAAAAGCGGATAGAAGTGATGGAAGTCCTACTATTATTGGAAGTGATGTTACCGTTGGACATCGTGTTATGCTTCATGGATGTACTATTGAGGATGCTTGTCTTATAGGGATGAGTGCTACTATACTTGATAATGCTGTTATCGGTAAGGAGTCTATTGTTGGAGCAAGTTCATTAGTTACTAAAGGAAAAGTTTTTCCTCCTCGTTCACTTATCATGGGGAGTCCTGCCAAACTTATTAGAGAGCTTACTGATGAGGAAGTCAAAGAGCTATATGCTTCAGCATCACGCTATGTTTCTTTTAAAAATGACTATCAATAAACTATGAAAAAAATATTTTAAATACTACAACATTCAATAATACCCTTTGCATCTATTTAGAGTTGGATTATTTAGTGTTAACCCTTCAGGTGTACTGTTTTATTATATTCTTTTAATTAACATTATGCGACAATGTAGTTAAGACTATATATAGGAACTTAAAATGGATAAAGCACATACTATTCAATCTATTATTAACATTACTAAAGATCACAATTTAAAAATGCGGATAATACAAGATGCACTAAAGGGACAAAAAATTTATGAAACAGCCCCAAATGAGGCTAAAGTATGTATGTTTACTATATGGCTTAGGGATGAAAATAAATATTTAAAAGAGATTTTAGGTACCCTTTTTTTTGATAATCTAAAAAAATTTCATACTATGTGGTATAGCGAATATATTAAAATTTATAATATTTTTTTTAAGGAAGAAGAGAAGGGTATACTTTCAAGATTATTACATGCTCCAAAAGCAAGTGAGATGGATATTGATAAAGCAAAGCTTTACTACCTAGATCTTGAGAAATATTCCCAAGAATTATTGCGTTCTTTAGCCTCTTCGCAGAGACGACTTCAAGCTCTAAACGAAAGTAAATTTCACTAGTTATGTTCTATAATCAGCATTTATCTTAACATATTCATACCCTAAATCGCATCCAAAAGATGTGAACTTACCATCACCAAGACCTAAGTCACATGAGATGTTAAACTCTGAAAGTTTCATAACTTCAGAAGCAGCTTCTTCCATCTTCTTATCAAAAAGGAGTTCTCCTTTATTATAAACACATAAATCATTAAAAGAGATACTAAGAGTCTTTTCATCAGCATCAACCCCACTAGCACCAACTGTAGAGGCTATTCTTCCCCAGTTTGGATCTTCTCCATATAATGCTGTCTTAACTAAGAGTGAATTTGAAAGAGATTTTGCTACGACTTCAGCTTCTTTATCATCTTTGGCACCCGTTATTTTGTATGTTACGAGCTTTGAAGCACCTTCTCCATCTCTAACCATTTCACGAGCCAAAAAGCGCATAATTTTTTCTAGTGCATCCCTAAAGGCGGCTCTATCATAAACACCACTTGAAGCATTTGCTAAAAGCATTACAGTATCATTTGTAGAAGTATCTCCATCAACACTTGCTGCATTAAATGTTCTTAGAGTTGCATCATCTAGTATCTCTTGCATCTCCTCTTTTGTCACTTTTGCATCAGTAGTAATAAAGCAAAGCATAGTAGCCATAGCTGGATTTATCATCCCTGCACCCTTGGCCATCGCACCTATACGAAAACTTGAGCCATCTTCTAGAGTTACTTCAAATGCTATCTCTTTAGAGAAACTATCTGTTGTCATAATTGCTTGTGCAGCAGAATTTGGTTCGCGTTTTTTTAAATCAAAAAGTTTAGCACCCTCGATGATTTTCTCCTTTGGAAGACGAACACCGATAACACCAGTTGAACTCATTACAGGATTTTTTACTGTTGCAGATAGTGTTTGAAGTATCTCATCTATATCTACTATTCCAGCAGGTCCAGTCATGGCATTTGCATTTTTTGAGTTTATAAGTATAAAGTTTGTCTTAAAGTCACCCTTATCTCTAAAGTGCCGTATAGGTGCAGCTGTCATCTTATTTGTTGTGAAAACTGAAGCTATTTCACACTCTGTAGATGAATAGATAAACGCCATATCTTTAGCATTACCAGATTTGAGGCCAGCACTTACACCATCAGCATAAAACCCATTTGCAGCACAAACACCACTCTCTAATTTTTTTAATTTATACAAATTTCAACTCCTTAGGTTTTATCCTTTGTCTTACTAACTCTCTTGTAGCATCTATCCCTGTTTGTGTCCCAATAACTAAGAGCTTGCACTCACTAGTAACTAAAACATCTCCCTTCGGCATGCTGATAAACTTGCCATCTTTTTTTGTAATCCCTACAACAGAAGTATTTGTCATCTGTCTTATATGTGTCTCTTTAAGCTTTTTGAGTACTGCCCATGAGTATTTAGGCACTACAATATCTTGCATATCTAAAGGATTATCGCTTTTATAAAGAAATTCCTCTAACATATTTTCCATATCAGGTCTAGCGGCCATCGCACTTACTCTTTGTGCAGTAAGTTTTGTAGGACTTACAACTGTATCTGCACCTAATTTTTTAAGCTTCTCTACATCACTCATGTTTTCAGCTGATGAAATAATGTAGTATGGGCGAGGTAGAGAGTGTTCTTTTTCAAATAATCTCACAGAAGCTATCAATGCAATATTATCAGCTATAGAATTTGAGAGTGCTATAAGTCCTTTTGCCGAAGATAGGTGTGCTTTGAGCATCGAAAGTTCAGCATGTGGTTCGGCTTGAAGATAGTGTGGATACTTATATTCTATTGCCAATTCATGAATCTCAGGACGAGGATCTATCACAATAAAAGGAATATGATTTGCACGAAGTTGTTTAGTAACCTCTATAGTGTAATCATTATGATAACAGACAACAAAGTGTTTTTTGAGTCTAGCGATTTTATACAACATACTTCTTTCCTTTAAGATAGAGATTATTTGACCCTTATTTAATTCATTTACTAAAATACCAATAGCACTTGAAAACACAGCAAAACCCGCAATTATTAAGTTAATAGTAAATATCTTCCCAGCATTTGAGAGAACATGTACTTCTCCAAATCCAACGGTAGTAAAGGTAATAGCCGTTTGATAGATAGCATCAAAAATAGGGAAGTCATCAATAACTACATAGCCAATAGTACCAATTAGCATAATAATTACAGTAAGTATAAGGGGTAAGCGAAAAGGTTTTAGGTGTGTATAAACTTCAGGAAGAAGTTTTGGATCAGGTTTGGGAGTAATCTCCCAGTTAAGAAACTTACGAATCCTAATGAAAAGATTCACAGTTATTCCTACTACTTACGAATTTTTCTTAAGTGTACGAAGCTCTTTTGCAGAGATCTTAATCTTTTTAGTTGTACCATCTTCTAAAGTGATACGTACTGTTCTTAAGTTTAATAAAAAACGACGCTTTGTTCTGTTTTTTGCGTGAGAAACATTGTTTCCACTCATAGGGCCCTTGCCGCTAATAGCACATCTTCTTGCCATAATGATATCCTTGCAATATATTTAAAGTTGCGAATTGTATCAAATACAAACAAAACTTCAACTTAAGCCACTTATATTCTTTTTTTCTTATTCAGTTTTATATTATCTTTAGATTTATATAGTTAAAATCATACTACTTATAGATTAGAGATTAACATAAAGTATAAATTTTGATA
Organism: Sulfurimonas sp.; assembly: GCA_015488615.1. Classification (GTDB taxonomy): domain Bacteria; phylum Campylobacterota; class Campylobacteria; order Campylobacterales; family Sulfurimonadaceae; genus Sulfurimonas. Next base: position 6,794 of record WFNM01000059.1, on the reverse strand, counting down.
ACAAATGAACAAATAGATAGTTACATAAAAAAAATACCTCCGGCACCCAAAGCCCTTAGAGAAACGCTTAAGCTTTTAAATGCTGAGGATCTTGTTAAGGCTGCTCGTGCAGCACAAGAAGACAAAGCACTTAGCAGTTACCTTAAAGTACTTGTAAACAAACCTATATATGGTTTTCGAACGGAAGTCCGTGAAGTATCTCAAATTTTTGGTATTTTAGGAGTAAGCAGATCGCAACAAGCTGTTTATAGCTATATGGCAACTCTGCTTTCTCCTTCAAAATGGGTACTCTTCAAACTCAACCGTGTTCTTTTTTACAATTTACAAGCAGACCTTTCCATTAACTGGCAAAAAATTCTTCTACATTTAGATATAAAAGATAGAGACATCCTCTCTTCTATTTCTCTACTTCCAGCAAGTATTATAGTTAGCGAAGCACTTTTTTGTGAAAAAAAGAAAGATATAGATATTTTAAGAAGTGTAAACCCTATAGATCTTAATACTATTTTGCAAAGACTTTGCGGTATCGACCTTTTCGATATCTGTGAAATGATAGCTCATACATGGGAGATGCCACAAAGTATTTCAGAAATTATACTAGCTTCTTCTGGTCTACGACCTGCATCAGATCAACAGATAAATCAACTTGGAAAGTGGATGCACCTCCTTCTTTTTTATACACTCTCCCAGCCAAAGTATATAGAAGCAGAGCTTAATGACTTTATAGATTTTCAGATAGACTATGTAGAAGATATATACAAAGATTTTTCTATACTAATGGAGATATCATGAGAGCAGTTATAAAAGATGGCATAGGCATTTTTCACCCACAAGGCTTTTTAGATGGTGCTTCAAGTAATGCTATTTTAAGTATTGATGATATTGAAGCTACTGTTGCTCATAATGCTGATATGATTTTAGTCTCTCTCAAAAAAGTTATATTTTTTAATCGAAATGGACTTGATTCTTTTGTTAAAATGTTTCAAAAAGTACGAACTTCAAATCATTCTACAGTAGGATTTTGTGATTATGATACTAAAAAGTATGATGCTATTATGCGATTTTACAAGGAGGATATAGGCTTTTCTCTTTTTAAGTCTCAAGAGATTGCCACACTCTTTTCTGCAAGTTATAAGAATCAGAACAAAAATATACTCCTCTATAATGACGATAAATCACAACGTGCAGCTATGGCCATTGAGCTTCATGATAATGGGCATAACCCTATCATAACACAAACACTAGAAGAGTTTAATGAAAAAGCTCATGCAAAAAATGCCTATGATATTATTATTACTGATACTTTTTTAGGGCAAATGGGACAAAAAGTTGCAACCCGTGTAACTGGCAATGCTATTATCTACACAGTTTCTTCTTTTCTTGATGCAGAAATAGGAAATACATTTAATATTGCTTATCACAACAACTCCCTTAACGTAGGCTTTAGACTCTTTATCTTTGATGCATATAAGGTAGTTAGCATGAACATCCATGCACTGAACTTTTTTTCAAAACTCTCTTCTTCTGGTGCAGAGTATAATGCAACAATATGCTTTGTTGGTATGAGTTGGGACAAGACACCAAAAGAATTTCAAGAGACGCTTGAAGACTCAGGCATCATGTTTTTTGAGCAGATGGATGACATACTGCAAGATAAAGAGTTGCTTAAAGAATTAGGTGCAAGTAGCGCTGCAAATATCAAGGATAAACGAGTCATAAATAAGCTTATCGTCACCGAACTTCCAAACTTTGTTGAAGCCACTGTCACAACTATAGAAATGATGACAAATTCAACGGCAGCTAAAGAAGCTGCAAAAATAGATAAAATAGCTATTAAAGACTCAGAAGGTCAGATTGCCAGTTCTATTGGATTTTATGGGGATATTGATGGAATGGTTATTTTAGTTTTCCCAACAGGTATCGCTAAAAAAGCTTGTGAACTACTTATAAGCGAAGAGACTGATGATACAGAACTTATACTTGACACACTTGCAGAACTTGTTAATATTGTTGGGGGAAAGGTAAAAACTCTACTTGCTGACCAAAATATCAGTGTAGACATTACCCTACCTCGTACCTATCCAGATATTAATGCTCTTTTAGAAATAGCTCAAGAGAAAAAAGGTGTACAAGTTGATTTATCCTTTGGCAATGATAAATTTCTCTTTTTCTTAACAAGATAAACAGCTACACTAGCTTATAATTTCAAAAATTAGAAGGTAGTATTCAATGATAAAAGTAGCTCCAAGTATTCTCTCAGCAGACTTCGGAAATCTTCAGCGGGATGTTGAAGAGATTTGTAATGCAGGATGTGATTTAGTCCATGTAGATGTAATGGATGGTCACTTTGTACCAAACCTCACTATCGGGCCAGTTGTAGTCTCTGCAGTAGCTAAATGCGCTACAAAACCCTTAGATATTCACCTTATGGTGGAAAATAACTCTTTTTTTGTAGATCTCTTTGCCCCTTTAAAACCTAAATATATCTCTTTTCATATAGAAGAGGAAAAACATCCTCACCGTTTAATCCAAAAAATACGTGCTCTTGGCATCAAACCAGCTATTGTACTCAACCCCCACACTCCACCAGAATCTGTAGAATTTTTACTTAAAGACCTAGATATGGTTCTTCTTATGAGTGTAAATCCTGGTTTTGGTGGACAAAGTTTTATAGATTCAGTAATAGACAAAGCTATTCGCCTTAATAAAATGAGAAACCGTATAAAACCTGAATGTCTTATTGAAATAGATGGTGGAGTGAGTGATAAAAATATTCACCTTCTTAAAGATGCTGGTGTGGATGTTGTTGTAGCAGGCTCTTATATCTTTAAACATAATAACCGTCAAAAAGCTATTGAAAGTCTGCAGATATAATGCGAACAAAAATTTGTGGGATTACCTCGTATAAAGATGCGATGATAGCTATAGAGGCAGGAGCAGATGCATTAGGATTTGTTTTTTATGAGAAGTCACCACGTTTTATGGATGTAGAGAAAGCTAAAGCTATTATTTCTAAACTTCCTCCCTTTATAGAAAAAGTTGCACTCTTCGTCAATGAGTCAGCAGAGACAATTAATACTGTCTGTTCTGCAACAGGGGCAACACTAGCACAGCTTCATTTTGAAGCTTCAGATACACTCTGTAATGCACTTAATACACCATATATAAAAGTAATTCGTGCAAAATCTATAGAAGACATACAAAACAGAGCAGATGAGTATGCACTAGTTGATGCCTACTGTGAAGCTTATGGTGGAGAGGGAAAACGTATCAATATAGAGTGGTTTGAGGATGTAGACTGCTCCAAACTTATCCTAGCAGGTGGCCTCAATGCTTCTAATGTCGCTTCACTTAAAAAATATGGTTTTTATGGTGTGGATGTTAGTAGTGGTGTTGAGATTAGTCATGGTAAAAAAGATGCAAAAAAAATACAAAAGTTTATAAAAAATGCTCAATAAAGCCTTTCCTTTAGATGCCAAAAGTGTCTCGAGACTTGCTACTCGTGGTCTCCCTCTTGAGGCCTTAAAATCGCAAATAGGTGAAAGTATAGATATGTTTTTAGAGAGATCCCGTGCACAAGGTATTAACATCATCAAACGCCAAGGCTACTTCTACTTTGATACTAAGTACATTAAACTGGAAAATGCCGAGTTTTGTATTGTAGATATAGAAACAAATGGCTCACATATTGACAGACATCAAATCATTGAGATTGCAGCACTTAAGATAAAAGATGGTGAAATAATTGACAGCTTTGAGTCACTTATAAAAGTAGATGTAATCAACCCTATCATAACAGAGATAACAGGCATAAAAGTAGAAGATACGGTAGATGCTCCTGAACTTGCAGAAGTTATGGAGGAATTTAGACTTTTTCTAGGAAATAGTGTCTTTGTTGCACATGATGTAAAGTTTGACTATACTTTTGTCTCAGACTCTATGCTTAAAGTTGGACTAGAACCACTTCTTAACCGCAGTCTATGTACACTTGCTCTTGCTGAGAGAACAATAAAATGCTATAGATATGCACTCTCTTACCTTAACGATACATTTGCACTCAATCCAGATCCTGAACACCATAGAGCCATGAGTGATGTTATAACTACTTATGGACTTTTTTTACTGAGTCTCAAGTTAGCGAAAGAGAGTTTGAATAATATAGAGGATTTGATAAAGTTTTCGAAGAAAGCTCCAAGACTAAAAAGGCCAAAGTTTGACCCTTTTCTTGAAGTTGAAGAAGTTGTTAAAGAGAGCTAAAAACTACTCTTTGAAAGCACCTGGTGCTGTAAGTTTTACATAACGAGCATCCATACGCTCTTCATCGCTCATAGACTTAAGCTCTTTTACCTCTTTTAAGAAATAATCCGCAATAGCATGAGCTGCTGCATCTTTTTCTCTATGTGCACCTATTAATGGCTCAGCGATGATGTCATCAATAAGATTTAACTCTTTTAAATCAGCAGATGTGATTTTCATTGCATTTGTTGCATCCTCTGCTTTCGCAGGATCATTCCAAAGAATAGCAGAACAACCCTCTGGCGAAATAACTGAAAATACAGAGTAACGCATCATAGCAAACTTATCAGCAACACCGATAGCAAGTGCTCCACCAGAACCACCCTCACCGATAACAATAGAGATTGTTGGTGTATTTATCTCTGCAAGCTCTAAAAGATTTCTTGCAATTGCTTCTGACTGGTTGCGTTCTTCTGCTCCAAGACCTGGATATGCACCCGGAGTATCTACTAGCATAAGGATAGGCATACCAAATTTTTCAGCCATTTTAGCTGCACGAAGAGCTTTCCTATAGCCTTCAGGATGTGGCATACCGAAATTTCGCTTGAGCTTATTCTTTGTTCCACGGCCTTTTTGCTCACCGATGACCATAACTTTTTCATCACCAATATATCCCATATAGCAGACAATAGCAGCATCATCACGGAAGTGACGATCACCATGTATTTCATACTTATCTTTCATGATAATATTTATATAATCAAGTGCATAAGGACGATCAAGGTGACGAGCAAGTTGAAGCTTTTGAAAATCACTCAAGTTTGAGTAGATTTTTTTAACTTCTTTATCTAAAGTTTTTGTATTTTTTTCTACTGCTGCAGAATCATGACGAACCTGTGCAGAGATTATGTCTTCTTGAATAAATTTAATTTTATGTTCGAAGTCTAAATAAGTAGCCAAATCAAATCCTTCTAGTTAGATTTTTTTGAAGATTAGAACGCCGTTAGTTCCGCCAAAACCAAATGAGTTACTCATAGTAATATTTACCTCAGCTTTTCTAGCACCTTCAGTAATATAGTCTAAATCACAGTTCTCATCTTTAGTTGTATAATTAATGGTCGGAGGTAAAACACCATCACGCATAGCCATAAGACATACAACTGCTTCAATTCCACCAGCAGCACCAAGACAGTGACCAATTTGACCTTTAATAGAAGACATTGGAACAGTAGTTCCCAAAAGAGCTTTTACTGCTGCTGTTTCATTTTTATCATTCACGGGAGTTGAAGTACCATGTGCATTTACATAATCAATCTTCGGTTCACCTGCCATTTTGTAAGCAGCTTTCATTGCGCGGCCAGGACCATCAAGGGAAGGTGTAGTGATATGATTTGCATCGCCACTCTCTCCAAAACCGATAATCTCGCCGTAAATATTCGCGCCACGCGCTACTGCTGCATCATACTCTTCAAGCACTAAAGAGGCTGCTCCTTCACCCATAACAAAACCATCACGATCCGCATCAAATGGACGAGAAGATGTTTTTGGATCATCATTTCTTGTTGAAAGGGCTTTCATTGCTGCAAAACCACCAACACCAGCACCTGTTATAGCAGACTCTGCTGCGACAACCAACATTCTATCAGCTCCATTACACATAATAGTTTTAACTGCATCACTAATAGCATGTGTACCAGCTGCACAAGCTGTTACAGAAGAGAGATTTGGACCTTTTGTTCCATGAGCAATTGACACGAACCCGCCAAGCATATTTACTAATGCACCAGGAATAAAGAAAGGAGAGATACGTCTCGGACCTCTTGTTTCAATAATAATAGAAGTTTTTTCAATTGAAGGAAGACCGCCGATACCTGATCCAGCTGATATACCAAATCTTTCCATATCAATATCATCACCAATATTTGCATCAGCCATAGCTTCTTGTGCAGCTTTGAGACCAAGATGGATAAATCTATCTGCTTTTTTTACCTCTTTTGGAGCCATAACAGTTGCAGGATCAAAGTCTTTTACTTCACCAGCAATTCTTACCGAATAGTTTTCTGGGTCAAAAATAGTGATTGTGTCTATTCCACACTCACCATCACAGATAGCTTTAAAAGAACTCTCTTTATCGTTTCCAACAGAATTTATCATTCCTAAACCAGTTACTACTACTCTTCTCATGTTTCACACTCCATAATATTTAATAAATACTTTTAAAAATTAACTTTAATACATTAACTTGTAAAAATATTTGTCGAAAAGTAGGAAAACCTACCTTTTTTGACAAAACTTTAGACTATTTACTTTCTATATAAGCGACAACATCTGAGACTGTAGCAATTTTCTCAGCTTCATCATCAGGAATTTCAATATCGAATTTTTCTTCAAGAGCCATAACTAATTCTACTACATCAAGGCTGTCTGCACCTAAATCTTCTACGAATTTTGCATCGTCTTTTACTTCATCTGCGTTTACGCTTAGTTGTTCTACTACTACTTCTTTAATATCATCGATAAGTGCCATTATAGCTCCTGTATTTTAATTTAATCGTCGT
>WFNM01000058.1 GCA_015488615.1 Sulfurimonas sp. | reverse complement strand
TAAACGCGAGGAATCCTGACTTAGTTGTCATCACTGGAGATCTAGTAGATATAGATATACATAGAGCAAAAGCTCCACTCGAGGAGTTACGCAATCTCAGCTCAAAGTATGGCACCTTTTTTATAGTAGGCAATCATGAGTATTTTCATGGAATTGAGAAGATTATTAAGAGGGTCAAAGAGTTAGATATAAGAGTCTTAGAAAATGAAAGTCTTTACATTGGAGAAGAAGAAAAAGGCTTTAACCTTGCAGGAGTTTATGACCTCTTTGGTTACCGTGCACAAAAGTTCTTGCCAGATATAGACAAGGCACTCGCACAAAGAGAGAACTCTTCGCCCACAGTTTTACTCGCTCACCAACCGAAGTTTTTAGAGGAGATATCAGAGGCTCAAAAAGTAGACCTAGTGCTGAGTGGACACACCCACGGAGGACAACTCCTCCCTTTCAAACTCCTAGTAAAACTCCAACAGCCCTACATAAGCGGACTGCACCAACACACACCAACAACCCAAATCTATGTCAACAAAGGCACAGGTTTTTGGGGACCACCTATGCGTTTAGGGGCGAGTGCTGAGATAACAGAAATAAATATTAGTAGTAGTGTTTAAGTAAAATACTATTATAATATTTACATGCAAATTTTTAAGATACTAGTACTACTCTTGTTCCTTTTGTCTCAGTCATATGCTACTCAAAATAAGTATGCTGATACTTACAAGAAAAGTGTAGATATTGGGTCTATACTTTTTAGCAGTGATAGTAGTGATCTGCATTATGTAACTTCTGTTGTTGTGGCTTCAAAAAAGATAAAAAAACTCTCTGGAAAGTATCAAAAGAGTCATGTTTTACTTAGCGAAGATATAAGTTGCAAAGATAGAGAAGAGACTCTCTCCTCTAAGGTTGAGGATGTGATGTTAGATGAGGGTGTCGATCCAGAGAGTATCTCTATGCAATACTTTAGAAAAAAAACAAGAAGTTTTACCTGTCAAAAAAGTTATTTAGTCAAGATAGTGCTCTATCTCGATGGACTTATTAAAAAGAGAAGTACAACAGAGGTTATTCTCCTTGATGGTCATAAGAAAAACACCGCTGTTGTTCTCTCAACAGCTACAGGTTCTGTAGTACTGAGTAAAGCCATGCAAGCAGCTAAAATGAGTGATAATGAAATATCTACACCAAAAATGCTGACTCCGCAGGAGGTAGAGAATATCTCAGGAAAAATACTAAATGCTTCAAATAAAGAGCAGTATACTTTTGTGCTCTATTTTGATAAAAAACTTCAACTAGATGCTAAGTCAGAAAAAGAACTGAAAAAGATCTTGGCTCTTTTAGAGTCTCTTCATCATCCCTATATAAATATAGTTGGACATACGGATACTAGAGGTAGTGTAGAGGAAAATTACGAACTTGCTCTTAAAAGAGCAGGAGAAATTGCTCAAAAGATAAAATCCTCAGGTGTAGACTATGTAAAAATGGATGTCTCTTCAAACTCTGAACTAGACTTAGCCGTGCAGACAGAAGATGAGGTAGAAGAAGCATTAAATAGAAGGGTTGAAATATTAATACAATAAGAAAAAGAATCGCAATCATCTATATTATTGTTGCTTTATTTGTTGTTTTGAGTCATATTATTTTGAGTCAAAGTAGCCTTGTTAAAGAGTTTGATTATAAGGTGTCTGATTATATCGCTGCTGCTTTACCTCTTCAGGTGTCAGCAAAGAAAAGTTCCCATACAGTGCTTATAGATATTGATGAGAAGAGTCTAAAAGAATTAGGACAGTGGCCGTGGCCTAGAGTTGTTTTAGCAGACTTGGTAACTAAAATGAATAGGTACAATCCGAGTGCAATAGGTCTTGACATTATATTTCCAGAAGAGGATAGAAGCTCACCAAAAAATATCTCACTCTTTTATAAAAAGTATTTTCATATCCATACTGATGTTGTATCTGTTCCAAAATATCTTCAAGATAATGATAAGATTTTTGCATCAGCTCTAGCAAAAAGTAAGAGTGTAGTAGGTGTTTATCTCACTAATGGAGCAGGAAAAGGAGAAGCGTGTCACTTAGAGAGTGCATTTAAAGAAGGAGACTTTTCTCTTAGGACTTTTTCTTCTGCCTTATGTAATACCCCTGTATTGCAAGAGAGTGTAAAATCTTTTGGTTTTATTAATAGTTTTGAGGATAGTGATGGTATATTAAGAAGAATGCCACTTCTTGCTAAGTATCAAAATGTGACAATTCCATCTTTTGTACTTACCATTTTAAAAAGTATTGATACAAATATTAAACTAGAACAAAAGAGCCTCTCCATCTTAGATAAGTCTATCTCTTTGAGTGAAGATAGTAGTTTTTTACTCTCTTTTTATCCTAAGAGTTGGTATAAAAAGATTTCTGTTATTGATTTCTTACATGGAAGATTTGATCCTAAACTTCTACAAGGAAAGATTCTCATTATAGGCTCATCTGCCATCGGCTTACATGATCAGCTTATTATCTCTGGCGGGGAGAAAAGAAGTGGTGCAGAGATTCATATGACAATGCTAGATAACCTTCTATATGACAATATAATTATACAGCCAGCATTTACAAAACAGGTCAATATAATCCTCTCGATACTTTTTATACTGTTTCTTTTATACCTACTTATCATAGATAGAGATGTAACTATGATCGTGACTCTAGTTGGAGGTCTTACTCTCTACTCTCTAGGAACCCTCTATTTTTATATGCATCATGTTTATATCTCCTCAGGATATTTCTATTTACTTGTAATGTTTAACTTCACCTTTATTAGTATCGCTTTTTTTATTGTAGATAGTTATAGAAAACGACTTTCTACTGAAGATCTCAACAGGTCTCATGTCGCACTACTCGATAGTATGGTACATGTAGCAGAAGTACATGATGTGGAAACAGGAGCACATATTGTGCGTACAAAAAAGTATATACATCTGCTTAGTGAGTACATATATTCACAGAAGAAACATCCCTACAGAAAGTTTCTATCTCCAGATATGATAGAGATTATGTATAGGACAGCACCCCTTCATGATATCGGTAAAGTTGGTATTCCTGACTCTGTACTCAAAAAGCCTGGAAAACTTACAGAGCTAGAGTTTGAAGTGATGAAGTCTCATCCAAATTTAGGTAGACTTATTATTGAAAACGCTATTAAAAGTTATGAAGAGAACGATTTTTTTACCATGGCTGTTAATATCGCTTATACACATCATGAAAAGTGGGATGGTAGTGGTTACCCAGAAGGGCTAAAAGCTGAAGAGATACCTTTAGAAGGAAGATTTATGGCTATCGCTGATGTTTATGATGCACTTGTTAACCAAAGAGTTTATAAAAGAAGATTTTCTTATGAAGAAGCATATGCTATTATTCGGGAGGGAAGAGGGGTACATTTTGATCCTCTTTTAGTAGATGCTTTTTTTGAAATGAAAGATGAGTTTAAAAAGATCTCAGAGAAGTATGTAGACCATGCTGAGGATTAAGGAGAAAAAATGAAGTTAGTATTGTTGTTGTTTTTGGGTGTATATATGACACTTAGTGCTGAGGAGATAGCAGTTGTTCGTTATATGGAAGGCAGTGTTCTTGCAAAGAGTGATTCAGGTACACAAGAGTTAAAGGTAGGCTCTTCTTTAGAAGAAAATATGCTCATAATTACGAAAGAGTCAGCTTTAGTCACCATCATCTTTAAAGATAACTCTGTACTAAATCTTGGTGAAAATAGTCTCTTAAAATTAGAAAAGTTTGTTTTTAAACCTCAAAAGGAAGAGTATAGTTTTGATCTTTTTTTAAAAAAAGGAGGGCTGATCTTTGAGTCAGGGAAAATAGGAGACTTAGCCCCAGAAGATTTTGAGTTAAAAACTCCTGATGGCATGGTCGCTATACGTGGGACAAAATTTGCCGTTAATGTTAAATAAAATTAGGGCTTAGTAAAGCCCATTGATCTGTGCATCACTGTCCATCATAAAAAGTGCATTACTGACAACTTCATCACCTGCTTTGAGACCATCTGTTATGACATAAGTTTGTGGATTAAGGACTTTGATACTTACTTCCATAGGTTCGTATTCACCCTCATACTCGCCTACGACAAAGACATAATACTTCCCATCTTTACGTATAACTGCATTTGTTGGAAGAGTGAGGTAGTTTTGTGCTTTGTCCTTAGAGAGAACAGAGGCATACATTCCAGGGAAGAGTGTAAGTTGAGGATTTTTGAGTCTTAAACGCAGTGTCATTGTTGCTTCTTTTGGGTTTAGCATAGGATAGAGTAGTGTTGTAGTTGTTTTGTAGACCTTACTTGTACTTATGAACTTCACATCAAATTCAGCTGCATTTTTTAACCAACTAATATCTTTTTCATATACCTTGGCCTCTACCCAAACTTCATCAAGGTTAACTATCTTATAAAGAGATGCTTTGGCATTAAATGCGGAGCCATCACTAATGTTTTTGACAAAGATATAACCACTAACAGGGGAGTAAATTGTAGTATTTTGAGAGATTTTTTTACTTTTTACCAACTGGTTAATCTCTTTATCACTTACACCTAAGAGTTCTAGTTTTAACTTTGCACTCCTAACCATACCTCTGTTCTCACTATCATTTTCTCTATTTTTTGTGTACTTATAAGCATTGAGATAGTCCTCTTTTGCCTTATAAACTTCTGGTGAATAGACAGTGACAAGTGGATCACCCTTTTTGACATACATATAGATTTTATCGGCATAGATTTTCTCTACATAAGCACCAAAATGTGGTGCTATGTAATGCACTCTTGCTTCATCTGCTTTGACAAAACCAAAGTTTTTTTTTGAGTGGTTTACACGCTCTTGCTTGACCTTTACAGTCTGCACTGAAAAAAGTTGCTCCAGCATATGTTTTGGTAATACTTCTGCTAAAAGTGTTAAGGGTAAAAAGGATACTAGTAGTAGTCTGTTTATAAGTTTCATTTGAGTTCTCCTGCGAGTTTTGATATTTGTGCATTTGCTTTGTTATAGTTACTTACTGCATTGATACTTTTTTGCTCTAAAGAGAGCTTTTGAAATAATACATCTATATATTTAAAGAGGTCACCACCTATTGAGATGGAAGAGTTTGAAAGCTCAAACATATGGGAAATTTGAGGCAGTGCATTATCTTGGACTATGTGAAAAATCTGATATGAAGAGAGCATCTGTGCATAGTAGACTTTGAGTTCTGAAGTGATAGCAATCCTCACATCCTCTTTTTCGCTTAAAATAACTAATGCTGATGCTCTAACTTCTTCTTCTAGTGCATCTTCTGTCCCATAAATAGGTAGGGCTAGTGAGAGACCAAAGTTAAAATAGTTATCAAAATTTTGTCTATAAGCATAGCCAGCGATGAGATTGATGTCTGGATAGTTATTGACATCTGCTAATGCTATCTTCGCATCCTCTTTTCTGAGTTCTTTTGTTTTTACTAAAAGTTCTGGGTTGTTTGTCAGTCTGTTTTCGTAGTTCTTTAAGTCTGGTTTTATACCCATATCTAAGGATATATTCAGGTTTTTTACTTTAAATGCAGCAAGATAAGAGAGACGTGAATATGCAGAATAAATTTTAGAAGTTAATTTACTTTTTTGTATTTTTAACTCTGATAAAGAGAGTTCTGCCTTCATGATACCCATATGCTGATTATTGCTCACACTTGTATAAGACTCATAAAGTCTTATGTTTTTATTTGTAAGTTGGATATATTCCTCTATTATTTTATAAAGCTCTCTAAGTTCCCAAATAGTGTAAGCTTCGGTTTTTATCTTCACAACTAACTCTACTTTTGCAGCGTTTAGTTTCTCTTTAAGAAGAGCATCCTCGGCAAGAGTTATCTTCTCTCTTGAGTCGCGTTTCGCGTAGTAGTTTATTTTCTGCTTGACTGTTAGAACTGTTTGGCTCATAGGTTCAGAAGAGTCTATAGAGTTTGAGATCAAAGAGAGTTCAGGATTTGAGAACTGATTTGAGACATCGATCGCATGAGTATTTGCAGCTATTCTTGCATTAATGGACTCAAGTGATGGATTTTTTTGCAGAGACTTTTCTATCACCTCACTCAAGGTAAGTGCACTGAGTGAAGATGCAAGGAGTAAAGCACTTAGGAGTAAGGTTTTCACTTGCTATCCCTTAAAAGTTTATAGTAGTTTTCACACGAGATTTTTTACCAGTTTTTGGTGCTATGTAGATATATAACTGCCAAGTACCGCTCATCGCCATGTTGAGAGTTCCCTCGTAAACGCCATTTCCTAGACTTTTTGTAGTTGTTTTTGACTCCATAGCAGGCATTCCTGGCATCGCAGGCATAAAAGCTTTGAGTGAAACTACAGAATCCTTGATAAGTTTTCCATCTTTTTTGATAGTGAAGACAAATGTATTTGACCCAGTTGTTACAGGTTTTTCAGATGTAATATGTATCTTAGTGGTACGATATTTTGCATCTTTAGTAAATGCAGCTGCTTGAAGTAGTGAGGCACCTAAAAGTAGTGCTAATAAGATTTTAGATAAAGTTTTCATGTCAAATTCCTGTTTTTGTTTTGTTAAGAGAAGTATAACGGAAGTATGTGGTGGGTTTGTGAGAGAAAAACTGTTTTACATTTGTGTAGATTTTATCAGTTAATAGAGGTGTTTATGTAGTCTCTTGTATCATCGACTTCAGTCGGTATTTACTTTATTACAAGCTTATAATACCCACCATAAATATTTTCTATACTCCCCTCTGGTATTTTTTTTCTTAGCTTTTTCATTAAGGCTCTTACAGAGTCACTATTAAATTCTTTAGTGGATTCATCCCAAATATGATTAAAAATAGTATGTGAGTCAATAGCTTTATTTCTGTTTTCAAAGAGAATTTTAAATAGATTTGATTCGGATTTACTCATTTTTATAAGTTCCCTGTTCAATGAAATTTGCATAGATTCTGCATCATAAGTTAAAGTCTCTGAAGGAGTAAAAGGCTTTGAGCTAGATATGAGACTTGCAAGTGCATTGAGTGTCTCTGAAGGTTTAGATTTTTTTGTTTGGTTCAGATTCGTAGAGTAAGAGTAAATCTCTGTTTCTTCTGAAAGAGCAAGAACTGTCATAGTGTGTCCTGTTATCTCTACACTTGTAGGTGTTGTAAAAATTTCTCCGTAGCTATAAAACCCACTCAATGGGGCGATAGTCGCAAGGGGTGCTATATCATGAACAATATCCTCTCCCATAAATCGACGTCTAGCCATACAAGAGTAAGCAAATATAGTCTCAACAGGTTCTTTTTTCATTCTATTAGAGAGTGCGATACCGCTCTGTATGATTTTCTCACTATTTGTATAGCTAAAGTTTATCTTATCTCCATCTTGTAGTTCTCCTGTGCAGTAAACAGAACCACCTTCAAGAGTCTTAAAAACTATTCTTGTCACTTCTATTCCCCCTCTTTTCATTATAAATGGGAACTCTATACTGATGGTAGGACGGGACTCACAAGTGTCATAATGGCTCAGATATTGTGTGTTTAAGTATTTGTCAAATGCGATAGCAGCACTCTCCCCATCAATTTCATGTATGATATTTCCCTCTGCTTTTGTGACTTCTAACTCTTTACCAACTGCCTCCCAAGCAAGATTATAATCATTATGCACATGAAGTGAGTCAGAATCAATACTCAGTGCAACAATCGCCTGTGAGGCATATCTACTGTTATCGCATACAAATGTTTTTTCTAGTTTGGCATTGTCCCCAGCCATACCACCAGCAATAGTAAGATTTGGGTAGTTTTTGCTAATCTCTCGAGTGAGTTTCTGAGTATTACATAAAAGACCATCTGCAAAGAGTAAAAGTGCTTTAGTGTTGTCACTTACGATATTATCACATATTATACTTGCTGCTTCATCTTCTTTTGTGAGTTCAAAGGGGACAAGAATATGTTGGAGTGTTGATTTTTCAAACTGAGAAAAAGAGATAGTCGTAACCTCCCAATCTCCATCGTGAAGGATAGAGCCATCGGTAGTAGTCCCTATGATATGTGCCTCCGGAAGAAGATTATTGAGAGTATCTAAAATATTTGACATATAAGTTTCATCTGTTGATATGAAAAATATCTGTACTAGTAGTTTATCTTGATGAGGAAAGGAGTTACAGCTCTTTTGAATAAAGTCAATTAAATTTTTAGCATCTATAAATGTGTGAACTTGAGTAGTAATCATATAAGGATTCTTTATGCATATAAATTTTTAGGTAATAAAAGAAATTATAGCTAAAAATAATAAAAGTTCACAGTTGATACCAACTCTTTATGTACACTTTGATTAGAGAAGATATTTGTGAGATAATATTTTTGAATATGACATAAGCTGTCATTAGTATTTGGAATAATACTTATAACAAAACAAAAGGAATTAAAAATGAGATTAATTGGAAATGTCATATGGTTTATATTTGGTGGAGCAATTTTAGGTTTAATATATTTACTTTTTGGAGCACTGTTTTCTATGACAGTAATTATGCACCCAATAGGAAAAGCATGTTTTAACATCGCTAAACTAATGTTTGCACCATTTGGTAAAGAGATCATTAAAGAGACAGAACTTAAAGGTTCTGATAATGTAAACGGAGCCAGAAAAGCTGGTGGTTTAATTATGAATATAATCTGGTTACCTATTGGTATTCCACTTATGTTTGCTCATGTATTTGCAGGAATTGCAATGTTTTTTGGAATTATTACTATTCCATTCGGATTTGTACATTTCAAACTTGCAAGAATTGCTCTCTGGCCAATAGGTGCAAAAGTTGTTTCTAAAGAGTTAGCAGGTGTAGCGAGAACAGCGAATGCACAAGCTGAATTTGCACAAATGAATAGCTAATAAGATATGTACTCCATCTCTTCTGAGATGGAACCTTCTTCACAACACAATCTTTACAAGATTATTCTACAAATTGACAACTCTTTAGTTGACTTTTTCATCATGCTGATATTTATTGTAACCTCATCAGTTCAATTAACTGATTATTTTTAGAGGTATCCTTAATTTTCACCTTATTGTTTTTGTGATAAAATATATGAACATTAACAAGGTTTATTTTTTAACAATATGAAATATATAGTGTCTTTTTTCTTTTTTTATGCAGTGCTTCATGCTAATACCATTCTAATTAATAACAAAACTACAGATGTTAATGTCTTAAAAAACTCGTACTATTTTTTAGATAAAGAAAGTAAAAAAAATCCAACTATAATATGTAATCTTGATGCTAGTTTTTTTAAAGAGAGTAATAGTAGTTTCATCAATAAAGGCTATATATTTTCAGATACTTTATGGATTAAATTTACACTTGAAAATAATGCAACAAAAAAAGTTGTAAAATATCTTGTGTTTGATAATCCTAATGTTGATATTTTGAACCTATACTACTGTAAACATGGGAAATTAATAGAAAATAAAAATGGTATTTTTAATCGAGATACATTTGATAATGAACTTGCTCTTCATTTTCCTCTTTCTCTTCAAGCTCATGAAGAACGGGTATATTTTCTTAAGATAAGAGCTATGACACACTCTCTTCATTTTTCTTTGCATATTAAGAGCTATAAAAAGTTTAAAAATGATGATATGAAGCAACAGTTAGCTTTGAGTATTTTTTTTGCAGTACTTTTTGTGATTATCTTTTATAGTGGTGTTATCTATCTTTATACTAAAGAAAAGATATATCTCTATTATGCATTTTTTGTATCGACAATATTTTTACACCACCTCTCTCTTCGTGGGATGATAGCTTACTTTACACCATCAAGTCTAATCGTTGAGCAAGCATATATGCCTCCATATTATATGGCTTTAACTATGCTCTCAATCATATTTTTTACCAGTAAGTTTTTAAATCTGTATAAATATAAGAAGATATTTTTTGGTATAAAACTTTTTATTGCTTACGTACTTATTCTTATACTTTTTAATTCAAAAGAGCATTATCTTTTAAACTATTTAACACCTGCTGCAATTCTAGAAGTTTTATATCTTGAAGCAGTAGGTTGTTATCTCTATTGGTATAAAAAAGAGAAATATGCAAAATATTTTTTCTTAATTTGGACTGTTTCATTCCTTGGTATTCTCTTGACGATTTTGTATTATGAAGGGCTATATGCACATCCTATTCCATTTCTTATGGAAATTACATTTGTGAGTGAGACATTACTCTTTTCAATTGTTTTATCAAGTTATATTAAGGATTTAAAAGTCGAAAAATTAAAAAAGGATAATATCCTTTTAGAGCAGTCTAAAATGGCATCCATGGGGAGTATGCTTCAAAACATAGCACATCAATGGAGACAACCACTTGCAGAGATAAATGCAATTGTTATGAAAATTGATGCTGATGAGTATGAAAATAAACTGACACCAGCAACATTAGAGGGTGATTTATACTCTATTGAAACAATCACTTCTCATCTTTCTAACACTATAGAGAGTTTCAATTCCTATTCTCAGCAAAACAAAACAGTTCAAAGGACAAGTTTTGAAGAAGCACTTGAGAAGTCACTGCAGATAATGGGAAGTCTACTTCAGGATATTGAGCTCAATATAGTTATAGTCAATAATGTAAAACAAGAGTTTAACCTCAATGAAATAATACAAGTACTTTTGGTAATACTCAATAATGCAGTAGCTGCACTATCCCAGAACAAAATCGAGAAGAAAATGATCTCAATTACAATCTCGCGAGAGGATAATAGAAATATTTTAAGTATACTAGACAATGCAGGTGGAATAGAAGAAAAACATCTTTTACGAGTTTTTGAACCATACTTTAGCACAAAATTTGAATCTCAAGGGGTAGGTATAGGACTCTATATGGCAAAAACAATTATAGAAAGTAATAAGGGAAGTCTTACGGCTAGCAATATAAATAATGGAGCAAAATTTACAATAATATTATGAAAAGATTAAAACTACTTTATGCCGAAGATGAAAAAGGCACAAGAAAAAATTATATTAGGTATATACAGAGTCGATATGATTTTGAAATATATGAAGCAGATAATGGAGTGCAAGCACTCTTCCTCTACAAAGAACATAAACCAGACATCTTACTTACCGATATCACTATGCCAGGAATGAGTGGACTTGCCCTTATCAAAGAGGTACGACAAATCTCTAAGCAGACACAAATAATTATCGTAACCGCACACTCAGAGCAGGAAAAACTTTTAGAAGCATTTAACTCTTATGTTGTTAACTACCTCATAAAACCTATAGACCGACAAAAACTAAGATGTAGTATAGATACTGCAATAGAAACACTTCCTATGTTTGAACAAACTGAGGATACCTTTATTTACATAAATGAAGATGCCAAGTTCAATAAAGATGCACAAGAGTATTTTATGCATGATCTGCGAGTGCAACTCTCAAAGTCGGAAACTGCACTGTTAACACTTTTATGTGAACAGAAAAATAGAGATATAAATGCTTATGATATCTTTACTCATGTTTGGGATGATTTTGAAAAAGAATTTAGTAAAGATTCTGTACGAACACTCGTTAAAAAGCTAAGAAAAAAACTACCGCCTGACATTTTAAAAAATATTTATGGGGGATACTATAAGCTAATTGTTAAGTAAATGTCAGTACTTCTTATGTGTCACTAGATTCCATTTATCTATAAAGTTCACAATTGATACCAACTCTTTATGTATACTTCGCTTAGAAAAATATTTGTGATAAAATATTTTTACTTATGAAATAATCTGTCGAAAGTATATAAAGGAATTAAAAAATGAAACAAAATATTAAAACAGGAATGAGTCTAGCACTTGCAACGGCACTCTCTTTAGGTGTAAGTGCTTGTAGTAGTAGTGATGATGCAGGAGTAACTCCAGCTTCTACAGGAACAGATGTAACAGTTGAACGTGGTAAAGTGTATGATGCAAATGTAACAGACTCTTCAAATCCTGCACAAGTTGCAACTGAAAAAAGTGCTCAAAATGTTTATACTTTTGCTAATGCACCTACTTATCCAGTAGTGGTAAATGGTGGATGGATTGATGTCAATGATGATGGAAAGATGGATACATCTGATGTAAAACTTGATATAGAGATGAAATCTTATGGTACTACAGTTACACCAATCACTACAGTTATGGCTACAGAGTCTAACGCAACTAAAAGAGAGGCGATGCTTCAAGAGTTAGCAGATAAGTTAAATGCTACAGGTACTGGTTCAGACACTAAGGTAACTGTTGCAGATTTACTTAAAGTTCCTTCAGATGCACCTAGAGATGTAATGGTAGTGGCAAATGCAACATACAAAGAGATGAAAGATAATGTAGGAGTGTCAGTACCTGACTTAGATAATGTAATGGCTCAGTTTACAGCGATTAATAGTGCAATTGGTAGTGAAGGAACAGCAGTAGCTGCAGAAAAATTAGTAATATCAGATCTTGGTGATAAAATAGAAAAAGTATCTAACCAAGATATATTTGAGTTTGAACAAGATAAGTCTAATGCAGTAATTCCAGAATTAGTACTTTCACTTTTAAAGAATAATATTACTGGATTTGATCCGCATACTTTAACTTTTAAGGATGATTATACAGTATCTAGTGAATTTGGTATAAGAACTTGGAGAGTTGATGGTAAAACACTTATTATAAATGGAGCAGATGGAGATAGACAAGAGTACACTTTTGATTCCACAAACCCAACTAATGATAGTAATGTTTCAGTAGTAGGATATTATGGTGATTCAGTAGAGAATTATGTACTTCCTATTACAGTAACTGCTCCAGTAGTTGTAACACCTCCTACAACAGGTGGTGGCGATATAACAGGTGGAAGTACGACACCAGATTTAAGTGGATATAGCAGTATTGTCATCTATAAAAATATTCTACAAACAACAGCAGATGGCCTATTAGCTGGATTTTCAGCACAGAAAGGATTTAAATCTGAAAATATAAGTGCAAGTTGTACAGATTTTGGATTTACAGTAAAACCAGCAGAAAGTTTAGTAGCTGGAGCAACTATAAAAATCTATACAGAGATTAATACGAAAACTTATGCAGTTCGTTCATGTACAGAAAATGATTATACAAGTGCATCATTTGGCGGTGGTTCAGCAAATATTCTTGCATACTACGGTAACTAACTAGATATTTCTCTCCTCAAGATTATCGATTTTTAGCTTCACCACTTTGGTGGGCTACAAAAATTTAGTTTTTTACTAAGTTATACTTGCATATATACCGGTTAAAACCGGTGTTACTCTCACACTAATCCAAGTCAGTATACATTTTCTAATACAAAATAAGCTATAATATTCTAAATGAAAAAGTATCTTTTGAAAAATATTCTTAGCATTGTTGTTTTAGTAGCGACATTTATAGGAGCATCTCACCACCATAATGATTTAAAATCACATAGTGACTGTCAGATATGTACCATAAGTGCTTCTGTCACAAATATAGATACTCCTAGTGATGTGGTTTATCTTACATCTCTTACTATTTTTCATGAAGCAATACTTTCGCAACTTCCTCGTTTTACTTCAAAGCATATAGACTCTCTAAATAACTCTCGAGCACCTCCTTCCTCTATCCTTTATTCATAAAAAAACTATACAGTCCATTGTAACACCGGTTTTAACCGGTATTAGCAACATTTAAGTACTTTTTATACCGACTAAAGTTGGTGTTACTGGCATTGATGTAGGTTCATTAAATACAAAAAATTATATATTTATTAAGGATAATTATGCAAAAAAAATTGCGATTGTTATCACTTATCGCTTGTACATCTTTACTCGCAGATAGTGATATGGAGGCTCTAAAGTTAGAGCTACAACAACAAAAAGAGACAACACAGAAATTGCTTTCTCGTGTAAATAGTTTAGAAAGTACACAGCAAGGTAGTGTCAATACAAGTGCGAGTTTTTCTCAAAAGGCTTACTTGCCAGATATTGCGTTAATACTCAATATGTCGGCAGTTGCACGAGATGTGTCAAATAGTGACTATGCAACTCAAAGTGAAATTCCTGGATTTATTCCAAAAGGTACTATTAATCTCCCTTTTAATGCAAATAGAGGTTTTAATCTTAACTATGCAGAATTAGCAATCCACTCTGTGGTTGACCCTTACTTTGAGGCATTCGCTTTTTTACATTTACACCCAGAAAACCTTGAAATAGGTGAGGCCTTCGTGACAACTACAAGCATGCCTTATGGTCTTCGTATTAAGGCTGGAAAATTTAAAAGTGCTTTTGGAAGACTTAACTCTAAGCACCAACACACATGGAGTTTTGATGAACAGGCACTTATTTATAAGTCTCTTTTTGGTCCTGATGCCATTAGTGACCCTGGTGTGCAACTCCAATGGGTCGCACCTACAGATACTTATATCATGGTAGGTATAGAGGGGCTGCAAGGGACTAATCAGAGAAGTTTTGGTAGTAATAATGGAAACCTTGTAGTAGGCTATCTTAAATCAAGCATAGATGTGGGTGATAATCTCTCTATTTTAGGTGGTGTAAGTGTGGCTCATGGGAAAACAGCAGATGCAAAAAATAGTAATGTTTATGGTGTAGACTTAACTATGAGAAATCAGTTAGGAAGTTATAGTGCTCTTGTTTGGCAGAGTGAGTATCTGCAACGAGATAAAGAAACAAACACTAACACAACTGACTTACAAGGTGGACTCTACACACAACTTATCTATCAGTACAATAACAACTACTCAACAGGTATTCGTTATGATGCTCTTACAAAAAATGATACAAATTTAAGTGCATATAAGGGTGTAAATACAGATAACCTAGATAGAGTAACAGCAATGCTAGAGTACAAACCTTTTCCAATGTCGCGTTTACGTCTGAATTACTCTTATGATAGAAGTAAGATTATCAACAACAAACGTAGAGATATAAACACAGTTATGCTTACACTTAATGTAGCTACAGGTGCTCATGGTGCCCACTCTTACTAGGAAAAAATAATGAAAAAATTACTACTACTTACTTTACTACTCTCCTCTGCTGCCTTCGCCTCTTTACGAGTTGATACAACATATTCAACTCTTGGTGCTATCACTAAGGAGGTTGGAGGTGACTTAGTTAAAGTCACTGTTCTTGGGAGTTCAAAGTATGACCCACACTTCATCGTGCCAAAGCCCTCTCTGCTCTCAAAACTACGTCGTGCTGATCTACTCATCATAAATGGAGGAGGATTAGAGCTTGGGTGGTTACCACCACTCATTCAAAATGCACATAATAGAAATATTCAAAATGGAGCCAAGGGATTTTTAGATATATCACACTTCATTCCCATGATAAACAAACCAGCTGCAGTCTCTCGTGCCTTTGGAGATGTTCATGCACAAGGAAACCCCCACTACTCAACTGATCCACATTTTGTTATCACTATCGCTAAGGCTATAGCAGATAAACTGATGCAACTAGATCCTAATAATAGGGCTACTTATCAAGCAAACTTAGATGTATTTACAAAAAAATGGCAAACATATCTAAAGACTTATGATGCAAATCTTAGAAGCTGTAGAGGCAAAAAAGTAGTACAGTATCATGAACTTTATAACTACTTCTTTAAACGCTATGGAGTAAAGAAAATAGGCAATATCGAGCCACTGCCAGGTATAGCACCGAGTTCAAAACATACTCTTGCACTTATTATGCTGATGAAGAAAGAGCATGTAAAAACTATACTTCAAGATGCTTATCATGAGAGAAGAACTGCAAAATTTATCGCAGCTAAAACAGGGGCAACTGTAGAGATTATTCCTCATGATGTTGGTTCAACAAAAGGAAGCGATACATTAGAAAAATTTTATAATATGATAGCACAGAGAATATGCAAGTAGTAGAACTTCTCTGGCCTGCGTTTGTACTTGCGATACTCTTAGTATATATTCATACCATCTTTGGTGTGGAGATTATCAAACGCGGAGTTATCTTTACTGACTTAGCTATTGGGCAGATAGCTGCTGTTGGGATGGCTCTAAGTGTAGCATTTTTAGATGGAGCTTACCAAACGCCACTCACACTTCTCTTTGCTATCTTAGCTGCTGTTACCATAGCTTGGGCAACGAAAAAAGTACAAAATGTGGAGGCTTTCATAGGCTTGCTCTATGCTCTTGGCATATCAAGCATTATGTTAGTGTTAGCAAAAAGTGCCGAGGGGATGGAGCTTTTTTCTAAGCTAAGTGCTGCAGATATCCTTTTCACCTCTTCAAATGATTTACTCACGTATGCGATGATTTACATTCCTATCTCTTTAGTGATGTTTTTTATCTACCCTAGAACAAAGGGTGTTATAAAAGAGTTAGTCTTTTTCATCATGCTGGCGTTTACAGTAACCTCTTCAGTCCAATCAGCTGGCGTTTTAGTAGTCTTTGCATTACTCATCGCTCCTGCTTATGCGGGTATAATGCAGAAGAGATTTAAGCCTCTAAGCTTTGCATGGATTTTTGGTTCCTTTAGTATAATTGTCGCTCTTTTTGCTTCGTATCATTTGGACCTGCCCACTGGATATACCATCATCTTTGTAACTGTTTTTAGCTCTTTGGCTTTGGTTGTCTATCGTTCTGTAGTGAGAACTTAGAAGAGGAAGAAAAAAATAGTTGAACATTATGTAAGTAAGGCTTAGATATAAGCTAAATAAAGGTATTTGACTTATATCTTAGCGATGAAATACCGGGTTAAGAGAACTTAACCTCTGGATTTGCTTCTGATACCATGCTTTTAAAGAGTTCAAAAAGTTTGAAACTCTCTTTTTCGACAGTAGCCATATCTTTGACTAACTCAGTTCTATGTGTGACTAAACATTGAGGGTCGTTTAGGTAAGAGAGTGCATCGAGAACAGAAGTATGTACATTTGCATGTGGTGTATTTATCGCTTTATAAGAAGGTGTAGTGCCAAACAGCTCTTTTCCTTTTGCTCCATACCATTTACCAAGTCTACAAGTGGTATGGTCATCAAAATCTTTAGCGGCTTCTACATTAATCGCTAAGATAGCTGAGTATGCATTATGCTTAAAGATAATATGATCAACCTTGAGAAGGGTTGTATAGAGATAATCTGCCATATATTTTGCTTCGTTCGCAGATGTATTTGCATTGAGTGCAAAGTTATTGAGTGTATCATAAAAACTGGAAACACTCTCTTGAGAATTTGCAGCTATACCGCTTATAGTTTCTGAATTTGTTTGAATCTCATTGGCTTCTTGTTTGAGTGTATTTGTCGTGATAGCTATCTCTTGTGTCGCTTTTTGTGTGCGTTCTGCAAGTTTACGTACTTCATCAGCAACAACAGCAAAACCACGACCATGCTCCCCTGCACGTGCAGCTTCTATGGCTGCATTGAGTGCTAGTAGATTTGTCTGATCTGCGATATCTTTAATGAGATCTACTACTACAGTAATTTCATTAGTGCGTTCATTAAGCGATACAATAGCCTCGTTAGAGCTTGTAATAAGTTCAATCAACTGCTCTATCTTTTCTGTAATCTCTTGTACTACAGTTTGAGAACTTGTAGCTTCTGTCGCTGTTTCTATTGTACTTTGTTCAATTTTTTCAAGTATAGTGATATTTTGTAAAATATCACTTTGAATTATATTAAGACCTTCAGAGATTCCTCCCTCTGCATTTTCATTAAAGTCTTTAGAGATGAGAGATTTTTTAGCATCGAGGTATGCACTTGATATGGAATGAACAGCAGAGTTGAGTTCAGGAACAGCTTGCTTGAAGTCACCTTTGTAACCATCTTCAAGGATATCGCGTGAAGTATTACCACTGTTTGCATTTGTCATTGAAGCTTTTATATCACGCATAAACTGTTCAGTTTGATCAAGAAGGTTGTTTATTCCCCATGCGACAGCTTGCATAGTATGCTCATCATCAATGTTGGTTATTCTATGAGAAAGTTCTCCTTTTCCAGCTTTGAGAAGAACATCACGTACCTGTTGTAAAAGAGGGTCATTAAAGATTTTGCTACAAGTGTCTCCTTCTGTAAGTGAAAGAAGCATTGTTCCTATAAGTCCACCAAAAACAATTCCCGCTGCAATGTATTCAGCCTCTATAGCAAAGTAAAGACAGACTCCTAAAAGTAGAACATAGAGTCCTAGAGTCTGTTTAGTGCTGTAAATTGAAGATAAAATCATCATAGCTTTCTCCTTTTTCTTCTAATAAATTATTTAAGTATTGTTCTGAAGCATTTATCCCACCACGTCTCTCTTGTGCTAAAAGCTCTTGATAGAGAGTAGGGATGACTTGTACAGCCTTTGAAGAGAGCTTACGTCTTACAGAGTGCAGATCAGTAACATTTCCCTTTTTATCGAGAGTTACAGTGACATTTGCAAGAACCCAGTAGTAGGAACCATCTTTGCAGAGGTTTTTGACATATGCAAAAATTTCTTGTTTCGCTTTGAGTCTACTCCATAGTAGTTGAAATATGATTTTTGGCATATCGGGATGTCTTAAAATTGAGTGAGGCTTTCCGAGAAGCTCATGCTCTGCATAACCAGAGATTTTTATAAAAGTTTTGTTTCCATAGATAAGTTTACCTTTTTCATCAGTTTTAGAAACAATAAATTCATCAGAAGAGAGTGCTTTTTCAGTGTTATTTGGTACGATAGTTCCCATGTCTTTCCTTTATTGTTGTATTATATCTTATATTTTTCAATGATGCATATAATTAAGAGAAATTTTATGCCAAAAGTAAGATAATAAAAATATAAACATAAAGGAGCTCAAATGAGCAATCACAAAACAAAATTAGAAAAATTATATGCCCACCCTCTTTCGGGAAATATCGATACTACTAAGTTACTTCATGCACTAGAACATTATGGTGCAACTGTAGATTTAAACAAAAAACATCGTGCTTTGATTCATCTTAATGGGAAAGAGCACTCTTTATCACTTTCACACAATGATGATTTAAGTAAAGATGCTATAGTAAAACTTCGCCACTTTCTTGAAGAGGTTGGTCTTACTCAAGATAAACTGTAGCATATCAGATTAACTCCTGCGGGAGTTGATAATGCTAAGTTGTCTCATCTATTATCACAAAAGCAGCTTCTCCAAATACCTGAAAATCTGGCACTATCTCGTGAAAGATGTTCTCCTCCTATTTTAGTTATAATATTGTAATAACACTCAGTCTCTTTTGGCTGAAAAATGGATAACAGATGAAAATATTACTTTTAGAAGATGACACAGCATTGGCCAGTATCCTTGTTGACTATTTAGAAGATGAGTATGAGGTGGAACAAACTTACAGTATGAAAAAGGCTCTGAGTTTGAGTGAGAATGAAAAGTTTGACTTATATATCTTTGATATAAATGTTCCTGATGGGGATGGAATCTCGCTTTTAAAAGAGTTACGCGAGTTTAACGACAACACCCCTGCTATCTTTATAACAGCGTTTCATGATACGAAGTATCTTAAGTCAGCCTTTGAGTCAGGGGCAAATGACTTTATAAAAAAACCTTTTGACCTTGAAGAACTGGGACAACGCATTAGCAACATAAAACGCCAGTTTGGACTTGATAGTAAGATAATCATTGAAGATGGTATTGTCTTTGATGTGCAGACACATACTATGCAAACCCCTGCTAAAAAATATGCCATGACCCATAAAGAGAGTGACTTTTTACATTATCTTTATAAAAACCGTGAGAGAGTTGTGAGTAGTGATGAACTTCTGCAAAATATTTGGGAGTTTGAGGAGATGCCTAGTGATGATGCAGTTCGCACAGTTGTCAAAAATCTGCGAAAATACTTAGGCAAAGAGCATATCATCAATGTTCGGGGAGAGGGGTATAAGTTTGAATGATTTAGAAAAGCATTCCTTTTACTCCTTTTTAGCACTCTATCTTGGTTCTTCACTTCTCTTTGTTGGACTCTCTGCATTTTGGTACTACTCTGCACAAAAAAATGCTTTAGAGAGTGAAACATATTATAAACTCGTGCACCTTGCAGATATTATC
Organism: Sulfurimonas sp.; assembly: GCA_015488615.1. Lineage (GTDB taxonomy): Bacteria > Campylobacterota > Campylobacteria > Campylobacterales > Sulfurimonadaceae > Sulfurimonas. The sequence goes on along the minus strand of WFNM01000058.1, from coordinate 2,901 downwards.
TCTGGAAGAGTTATCAATGCTCAAATGAAAGGTATCACCTTGGAACTACCTCATGAAAAGGGTTTTGAATATAGTCTCATCCCTGTTTCACAAAAGGGAAAATACAGTGAAGGATACTTTGAGAGTGATGCAGCAAAAGTACTTGTCTCTGATGCTCCACAAGAGCATCTAGGTATAGAATATGTAGTAGTTAGAACAAAACTCTACTTTACACAACTTAGACATCTTCAAAATGAGGTCCTGACTACGGCAGGTATCATCTTTTTACTCATAGTCCTTATTTCATTTGTGTTGGCAAAGCTTTTCATGAAACCAGTCCATAAACGCATAGAGCAGATAGAGGGCTTCATCCAAGATGTCTCTCACGAGCTGAACACTCCTATAACTGCACTGAAAATGAGTGCTTCAAGAGCCATAAAGAAAGAGAAGTACGATAAAAAGATACTGACAAATATCTCGATAAGCACGAAGCAGTTAGAGACTATCTACAACTCACTCACTTACCTGAACTTCACACAAAATCAAGAAATACCAAGAGTAGTAGAACTTTCTACTGTAGTAGAGAGGGTTGTAAACTATTACGAAGAGTTAAGTAGTGCAAAGGGTATAGAAATAGTGACAGAGATAGAGCAATCAAAACTACTCATAATAGAGTCACGCTCAGAGCTACTTTTCTCAAACCTTCTCTCAAATGCCATCAAATACTCTATGCCAGAGACTAGAATAACTATCATTCTCAAAGAAGGTCTATTTATCATAAAAGATGAGGGTGTCGGTATTGCTAAAGAGAAACTAAACACCATTTTTGAGCTTTATAAACGCGACTCAAATATTGCTGGTGGATTTGGAGTAGGACTTAACATAGTGAAGCAGATTTGTGATGAGTATGGCATAAAAGTAGATGTTTCTTCTACTCTAGGGGAGGGTAGTGAGTTTCGACTTATCTTCTAGTGCTATATTTTATTGTTATATTTTTAATTAAGGTGCTTAACGAGTATATAAAGCTCGAAATTTCAAAGGCACAACAGGAGAATCTTCCTTTAGGATATTTAAAGAAAGCTCTTTTACCCCAGACTCTTGAAAGTAGTCTATCTCTTTACGAGTAAGCGGCCATGGCGGTCCCTTTCTCTCGCCTTCTTTGTAGTGTGCTAAAACCAAAAGTCTTCCCTCTTTGGCTACAGTGTCTGCCACTGCTTGAATCATCTTTTCTCTAAACTCTATAGGCAAAGACTGAATAGTCTGCGACTCAAATACAAAGTCAAAATACTCTTTGTATTTGTCAGGCATATCAAAGATATCTTGTTTCTCAAAGGCTATATCTGTATCAGAAAATCTCTCTTGAGCTAAGTCTAAAGCAGTTTGTGAAATATCTATAGCAAGAACTTCAAAACCTGCAAGATGTAGAGCATAAGCATCATCGCCAAGTCCACAACCTATAACAAGTGCCTTGCCTTTATTATGCCCATTTGAGTCTTGAAGATAGGTATCAAGCAGAGGATTTACTTTGAGTTTTGCCCATGGGATATTTTCGTGAGTATCTTTGTTTTTTTTGTAAAACTCTTCAAACCAAGCACTTGCTTCATTGTGTGCTTTCATCAGTTTTTCTCCCTGAGTGTTTGTGCTATTGCACGGGTATCTTGAAGTTTTTGCATGATTTCATCAAAGAGTCTAAAGTACTCATCATCAAGGTTAAAGGTCCCATCCTCTTTGACCATAGTGTTTTGCATATGGTTAAGGGCTGATTCTAGTTGGATAAGTGTTAGTGCTGGATTTGTATTCATAAGTTTTCCTTATTTATATTTTAAGTAGTGCTATAATTTTAGTGTAATTGTGTTAATGGATAAAATATGAAAAGAAGAGGAAGTGATGGATACTACATGAACTATATGAGAACATAAACACAGAAATTGAAGTATTTAGAAGCTTGTAGAAATTTAACAGAGCTTTAAATTCAGTAGCTAGTTTTTCAAATGCAAAGAAGTATATAATTTCTAAGTTACAATCACGAAAAAGGATGCTCTTATGCCAAAACCTCTTCATATCTTCGGTGAACTTAATGTCTTAGGTGAACCGCTAGAACCTTGCTCACTTGACCCAATGACAGGTTTTTTTCGTGATGGTAGCTGTAAGGTGACTCCTCAAAACAAAGGCATGCATGCTATCTGTATCTATGCAACTGAAGAATTTTTAGAGTACTCTAAACGAACAGGCAATGATCTTTCAACTCCTATGCCTCAGTATGGCTTTAAAGGGGTGAAGGTAGGTCAGAGTTGGTGTCTCTCAGGTGTGCGTTTTGCAGAGGCTGTTAAAACTGGCAATGCACCGCAGATCTTTATCCACTCAACACATCAAGCTATCTTAAATCTTGTAGATTTAGAGACTCTGAAGTCCTTGGCGATAGACTTAGAGTAAAAAGTCTAAAATCTCCGAGTGAGTACCTTTAAAAAGTATAGGTATTTCAGTTTTTTCTATTTGGTAGTCATACATAGGGTCATAGTAAGCGACCAAAAGTACCTCTATGAGTTTTTTATAGCCTTGTAAGTCTCCACTCTTTAGCTGTGCTTCAAGAGAGCTTTTGAGTATATCTTGTAACTCTTTATGGAGTTCACTTCCCACTCTTTTTTTAATCTTATTTATATTGCTCTCTATGGCATCAGACCAGATTTTTACTCCCTCATGAGAGTGCTTTTCTACATAACTCGCAAGTGAATTTTCAATATACTCTTCAAAGATTATCTCCACTCTCTCGTTCATAGGAGTCTCTAAAAGTATAAGTTTCCCATCCATAAGGTTTGCATAGACAGGTTTAGGAATAAATGCTCTGCCGATGTTATGACTCTCATGTTCTATGATAAGTGGCTTGTTTTGGTGTCTATCTTCAAACTGAATAAAATCATAAGC
>WFNM01000057.1 GCA_015488615.1 Sulfurimonas sp. | reverse complement strand
CAGGTGGAACAGCTGGAGCATCAGGTGGAGTTAGTCTACCTGGATCACAAACAGGAATTAAAATTGAAAGTACTGATGAAGTAAAATTTTGGGAAGCACTCGATACAGAGTTTCAGAGTATACTCAATCCTCCTACAGAGACATACAAAGCAAGTCCCCCTATCATTAATAGAAATGCAGGTCTTATAACAGTAACTGCAACTGTAAAACAGATGAAACGTTTTGAAGCATATTTAAAAAAACTACAAGACAAAGTACAACTACAAGTCCTTATTGATGTGCAATTACTTTCAGTAACAATGAATGAAGGTAAAACAACAGGTATTGACTGGAGTCAACTCTATGCATTGCAGAATATTGATATTTCTTTTAACCATATCAAAAATAACAATGTTGATACTTTTGATAGTACAGGAGCTACAACCACAGCTATTGCAGCAAATGCAATTCATGGTGTTGCTAATATCATAAACATAAAAGGAAAAGCATCGCTTAAAGAAGTAGTGAAATTTTTACAGACACAGGGAAATGTAAATTCTATATCAAATCCTAAGGTTCTTACTTTAAATAATCAGCCAGCACTAATTACAGCTGGTACTGAGTACTTTTATAAACTTACAAGCACTCAAACACTAGCAGGTGGAGCAGGTGCAGGTGCACAAAGTTCAAATGAAAATATCCAATCAGTATTTTCCGGAGTACTTTTAACAATTACACCAGAGATATCAGATGATAAAACAATTACACTCAAAATAAATCCATCTCTCTCTGAAACTACGACAGATATATCAGCACAAGATAATTCACAAAGAACTATGCCACCCGATTTAAATCGTCGTCAGCTCTCTTCTGTTGTTACTGTAAAAGATGGTAATAGAATTATTCTCGGTGGTTTAATAAATACAAAAAATATTTTTAAATCAAATAAAGTACCTATACTTGGAGATATACCTGTTATTAGTTACCTTTTTAAGTATGAAGAAAAGATAAAAAAAGTAGAAGAGCTTGTTATTATTATTGAGCCTCATATTATACATAAATCAAACAATGATGTTTCACTAAGTGACTTAGGTTACGAAGGAATGACAGATGATATGCTTATGAAAGAACGCCATTCAAATACTAAACAGACTAATAGTTTAACGGTGAGAAATACTGATAAAGTTAGTGTAAAAGTGCCACAACGACTTCTTGAAAAAGAAGACGAAGAAAAAGAGTAGGATAAAACATATATGAGCAGTATCTTCGTAAATTCTAAAGATGTTTTCTTAGATATTGTAAATGCAAAAGATTATGTGCAGCTTGATCGTGTTTCAAGTATCTATCAATCTTTAAAAGACTCTATCAAAAAACCTCTAAAAATGATTCTTCTCTATGGAAAACCAGGAACAGGTAAAAGTATGTTCCTTAATAAAATTCATACAGATCTCTCACCTACACAATCAATTTATCTTTATAAAACTCCTATTTTAGATGAGAGTGAATTTTATAAGGTATTAGCACAAGATATTTTTGCTACTCGCTACAATGGTGAATTAAATTTTACACAGTTTATGAAAATCGTTGAGAAAAAAGAGTTTAAAGAGACACCAGTTGTACTCTTAGATGAAGCACAACTCTATTCTGAAGTACTTATGGAGAAAATTCGTCTTCTCTCTGATACAAGAACTGTAAAATTTGTAATTACTTTACACAAAACAGAAAAAGAAGATATCATTGCAAAAGAGCACTTTCAAACAAGAATTTGGGAAACCATTGAACTTGAAAATGCATCAAGTAGTGAACTTAAAATTTATATTCAAAAGAAGTTAATGAAAGCGAACTGTTTTGACAGTGCCAATATGTTTACCAATAAGTCTGTTAATCGTATTCACAACATCACAAATGGTAACTACCGCGATACAAATAAGCTCCTCTATACACTTTTTGACCTCTATGCTCTTTATGAAAAAAGTAGTAGACTCTCAAATATAAGAACAGATCATGTTCCTAATAAACTTATTGAGATGGCGGCAATACATACAGGACTTATAAATGCTTAATCTTCATGAACTTGAACAACGTTGGATAAGATATAAAATAAAATCCTATCTCCCTTATATTGCTATTATACTTAGTATAAGTATTATACTCCTTTCAATTTTTATTTTTTTACAGGAATCTACTGCTACAGTTAATAAGAACACTATCTTGGAAAAACTAACTATCCCTGAAGTAAAAGCCATAGTATCTGTAACTCCGAAAAAACCTCTAGTAAAGAAAAAAACTGTAGTTCCAGCTACATCAAATAAAGAGCTTACAAAGATTTCCAAAAGAGAGAGATCTTTACATAACTCTACAAATAAGCTTACTCTTTCACCATCCTTAGGATTTATGAAAAAAATGCAAACAGACCAGCAACCTTATTATAAAACTGAAAATAGCAATGAGAGTAATGATATTCAAGTAGAAGTACCTGTAGTTACCGTTACACACAAAGACATACAAAATCTTCAGCATCAGGAACTTAAAGTAGTTAAAAAAATAACTATTACACATAAAAATACTCATAACGATATTGCGGAAATTATTTCTCGTTTTAAAAAGAACAACAATCCAGCACTCAGTCTATTTGTAGCAAAAAAGTATTATGAACTCGGTGACTACAGACAGGCATATAACTATGCTCTCATTACAAACCAGATAAATCGAGACATAGATGTGAGTTGGATTATTTTCACTAAATCACTTGTGAAACTTGGTAAAAAAGAAAAGGCTATGAAAATACTTAAGCAATATATCAATCAGAGTCATTCAAATCAAGCACAGATACTACTAGATGAAATAATTTCAGGAAAATTCAAATGAAAATAACTCTTTTACTCTTTCTTACTATCTCTCTTTATGCAGATATAAAACAGAATATGTTTAACCTTTATCAAAATAAAAAATTTGAAGATGTCTGTCAACAAGGTTTTGATAACTTCAAAGCGCATAAACAAGATGAAGAGTTTGTCTCTCTCTATGCATTTGCATGTTTAAAATCTGACTATATAGACAGACTCGCTGTTCCAACCGCTGTCTTAAAATTTTCAAGAGAATCTCGTGCTAACTCTGCATATTTTGCAGTTATACTTATGCAAAAAAAACTTCTCTACCATGCCCTTGTAGATAATTATGATCTCTCTGAATTTAGATTACCAACAACTGACTATGTACTTTCTCGTGTCTTTGATCTTTATGCCAAATTAGAGAAACATGAACCTCGTGCTTTTTATCTCTTTGAAGATCCAAATGATCCAAAACTAACATATAAACTCTATCTTTCAAGAGATTATAAACTTGATAAAATAGTAATAGAAGAGTTTTATGATACAATTACTATAAAACGTCATGTGTACTGGTAGGAGAGAATTGTGGATAGAATAACAACTGACTTACTAGCTAATGGATCCATAATGAAAGGGCAAGTAGATAGATTACTAGCTAAAGGTGTAGATGAGAATTTAGTACTTCGTGATATCACTCTTTCTGGCTTTATGACAATGGATAGGCTCACTCGTTTTATCGTACACCAAGTACGTGATGGTATCTATGACCTTTCCATAATCGATGATTATGATTATATACATGAGAAAGATGTTTTAGAAAAGCTTTCAGAAACTCTAGATCTCGAATTTGTGGACTTAGACTCTATTGATATGGATTATAACCTCACAAGCAGAGTCCCCCTTACACAACTCCAAAAATTCAATGCAATTCCTATATCTATAGATGATATGTATATTACTATAGCATATAATGATCCTCTTAATATAGATGCTCAAGAGTCAATACAAAGGCTTTTTCCAAAAAAACTTATTCGCACAGCACTCAGCACAAAAAAACAAATAAGTTCTTACCTCCATAAAATAGCACTAAAAGATAGTGTAAAAGACTTGGTCAAAAAAATTAAGGATGAATTAAATTCTATTAGCTCAATAGAAGAGCAGCAAGAGGCTTCTTCTATTTTACTTCTTATTGATGTTGTTCTTAAAACTTGTATTAATAACCGTGGTAGTGATATTCATATTGAACCTACTGAGAAAAACTGTGTAGTCCGTGCCCGTGTAGATGGTAAGCTAACAGAAACATTTATATTTGAAAAAGAGATTTATCCTCCTCTTGCTTCACGACTTAAACTTCTTGCCAACTTAGATATTGCAGAAAAGAGAAAACCTCAGGACGGTCGTTTTTCTACAGCAGTTGGTTCACGAGAATTTGATTTCCGTATATCAACACTCCCTATTCTTTATGGAGAATCTATCGTTATGCGTGTGCTTGACAAAGAAAAAGCACTCGTAAAACTTGAAGATGCAGGTATGGATCATTTCAGTTATCAAAAGCTACTTAAAGGATTACAAGCTCCCTATGGTATTATCTTAGTAACAGGACCGACTGGATCTGGTAAAACGACTACACTTTATGGTGCTCTTAATGAACTTAGAAATGTAGAAGATAAGGTTATTACAGTTGAAGACCCTGTTGAGTATAGAATGAATCTAATTCAGCAAGTACAAGTAAATGCAAAAGTCGGTCTCTCCTTTGCAGATGCACTCCGCTCAATTTTACGTCAGGATCCAGATAAGATAATGATTGGTGAGATTCGTGATCAAGAGACACTAGAAATTGCAATTAAAGCAGCACTTACAGGACATATGGTTATTTCAACACTACATACAAATGATTCTATTTCAGCTATCCCACGTATGGCAGATATGGGAATTGAGCACTATCTTATCTCTGGAGCACTTGTAGCTATTCAGGCACAACGTCTTGTTCGTAAGATTTGTAAATACTGTAAAGTGGAAGAAAAACTCTCAGCAACGGTTTTAGAAGAGATAGATGGTATAGTTCCTAAGGGTGCTAAATTTTACAAGGGAAGTGGCTGCAAGGAGTGTAGCGATAGTGGTTATATGGGAAGAGAGATGATCTGTGAGGTTCTAACTATAACAGATGAGCTCTCAACACTTATAGCAAAGGGTGCAGGAAAAGATGCTATGCTTGAACAAGCCAAAAAAGATGGTTTTATAGACCTTTTTCAAAATGGTGTCCAAAAAGCACTTGATGGAATTACAAGTATTGAAGAGATACTAAAGGTGGCGAAAGGATGATGTACTTTATAGCAACAGTCTTAACAAAGGGTAAGAAAGAAGAATTTGGTTTTTATGCTGAAAATAAAAAAGAGGCAAATAGTTTCGCTAAACTAAAATACAATGGTATCATTATTAAAGTTGTTGAAGCTAAAGAGCCTCTCGAAGTGCAGATGAAGCATTTTAAAGATAATCTTTTGAAAAATTTTAGTAAGAAAAAGATTAAACCAGATAATCTTATTGCGGCTATTCGCCAACTTGCAGTTATGGTAAATGCAGGTATATCAATTCATGACTGCTTAAACGAAATTGCAGAAGCTACTGATGATGAATCTTTAAAAACAGTTTTCTCAAAACTTGCAGATGATATTAACTCTGGACACTCACTCTCTGCCTCTATGGAAAACTTTCGTTTTGAAGTTGGTAACTTAACTATTGCAATGATTCAACTCGGTGAAAAAACAGGTAACCTTGATGAAGCTCTCTACTCTCTTGCAAACATGCTTGAAGAAATTCGTGCCAACATAGTAAAATTTAAAAAAGCAATGGCCTACCCTCGAAATGTTATGATTGCTATGGCTGTTGCATTTAGTGTTCTACTTACCTATGTTGTTCCCCAGTTTAAAGAGATTTTTGATCAGCTAGGTGCTAATCTTCCTCTTCCTACCATAATATTAATGACACTTTCTAATCTCTTAGTTAACTATGGTCTTTATGTCATGATAGTCATTGTTTCTGCTGTAATGTCTTTTAAGTATATGGTGAATAATAACAAGCAATTTCGTTTTGGATGGCACAAACTTCTGCTCCGCACGATTATAATGAAAAATATTATCAAGTTTTCTACATTAAGTAGATTTACACTTGTTTTTTCAGAACTTATTCGTGCAGGTATACCTATAGCAGAAGCACTAGATACTTCTATTGAGATGATTGACAACCTACCACTTAAGAAAAAACTTCTTTCTGTAAGAGGTGTTGTTGAAAAAGGTGGAACACTTAACAAAGGTCTTGCTGAAACAGAACTTTTTGAAAACATGATTTTACAGATGGTTCGAGCGGGCGAGGATAGTGGTACACTAGATGCCATGATTCAAAAAGTTGCAGAGTATTACAAGATGCGTTTTGATGCTATTATTGATGGCCTTAGTGAGGCTATTGAGCCTATTATGCTCTTTTTTATTGCAGCGATGGTTATACTTCTAGCACTTGGTATCTTCTTACCAATGTGGGATATGGGTAATGCAGTTCAAGGAAGAAGCTAGAGAGTTTTTACAACTCTCTGAACCTTTTGTAAAAAGAGTTCCATACTCTTCTCATCCGCTTTTATCTTATAGACTGTTTTGCACTCAAAACTTTTTTCTAAAACACTCACTCCAAAAGCTTCACACTCATAGTCTATAAAACGCACATCACTATACTCTATCTCTATATTCACAAAAGTTTCTTTCTTATACTCTTTAAACGCAGCCTCATTGATTACTAGATTGACAGCATCACTATAGGCTCGTACAAGTCCACCGGTTCCAAGTTTTGTTCCACCAAAATAACGTACAATGATAACAGCACAGTTGATAAGCTCTTGACCTTGAAGAACCATAAGAGAAGGTTTTCCAGAAGTACCTTTAGGCTCCCCATCATCACTGGAGTGCTCGACTACTTGATCATACTCATTTAAGTAACGAAAAGCAGTCACAAAGTGTCTTGCTTTTGGATGTTCATTTTTAAGTTTTTGTAGTGTCTCTTGATATTTATCGTAGGGGGTAAGCCAAGCAATAAATTTTGATTGCTTGACTTCTAATGTATGATTTGAAATATCTGTAGTATATTTCATGAAAAAATTATGCTAAGTTTGTATAAACTTTCTGCACATCCTCATCATCGTCTAATTTTTCAAGAATTATATCTATCTCTTCATGTTGCTCTGGTGTTATCTCTACAGGTGTGTTTGCTATGCGCTCTAATGTCGCTTTTTTCACCTCGATACCCATACCGTCTAAGGCTTCATGAAGAGTTCCAAAACTTGTATAGTCAGCAGTCACAAGGCACTCACCTTCTTCCTCTTCTATCTCTTCAAGTCCAGCATCAATAAGTTCAAGCTCTAACTCTTCTATATCCATATCTTCTTTAAGATCAAACTCAAAGAGTGCTTTTCGTGAAAACATAAAGTCTAGTGAACCTTTCGTAAGTAAATCTGCCCCGTTTTTCACTAAAATATTTTTTACATTTGCTACTGTACGAGTATTATTATCTGTCATCGTCTCTATAAAAATCAGCACTCCATGATGTGCTTTACCCTCGAAGTTTACTTCTAACATACTTGCAGTATCTTTCGCATTTGCACGTTTTATAGCTGCTTCTATGTTATCTTTTGGCATATTTTCAGACTTCGCATTTAAGATAGCTGTTCTGAGTCTTGAGTTTGAGTCTGGATCAGTTCCACCCTCTTTTGCTGCTAGTGTAATAACCTTTCCAAGTTTAGGAAAAAGCTTTGACATAGCTCCCCATCTCTTTAGTTTTGATGCCTTTCTATACTCAAACGCTCTACCCATAAAAAATCCTCTATTAAAATTATTCGCAATTATAGCGTTTCATTGTATAATATGT
>WFNM01000056.1 GCA_015488615.1 Sulfurimonas sp. | reverse complement strand
TGGGGGCGTAGTGCAACTATTGGTGGATTTGGACTTATAGCTGCTGCTGTAATTACAGGAGCAGGTGAAACTGCTATACCTGGTGTTGTACTATGGCTAGTAGGTTTTTTAGGTGCTGTACTTATGGGTATTGGTAATCTAGGGCGCTGGTCGAACGTTACCCATCCTATCTTGCATGGTGCATACGATAAGGTACCAAATATCCCATTTCGTTACACAAAAAAAGGTTTTGCTTCAGGAAATCGCCGCTGGATAGACTGGCTAGACTGGATTAAACCTGATGCTTGGGTGTTTGAGCATAACATTATGCACCATTACCATCTAGGTGAAGATGATGATCCTGACAATGTTGAGAAAAATCTTCTTTGGTTACATGAAGCTAAAGTCCCTATGTTCTTTAAATATGCAGTAGTTTATATATTTGCAGGTATATGGAAACTTGCCTACTATGCACCAAATACACTTCGTATCTTAGAAAATAAAGAGCGTATCCGTAGAAAAGAGGAACCTACACTTGACTATGAGTTAAGTCCTTTTACAAAAAATGGTAAAGAGTTGTGGGTGAACTACATTCTTCCTTATGGAACATTTATGTTTGTTTTTCTACCTGCTCTTTTTTTACCTTTTGGTGTGGATGCTGCACTTGGGGCATTAGGATTTTTAGCACTTGGTGAAATTGTTGCGAATCTCTGGTCATTTTTAGTAATCGTACCTAATCACTCAGCAGAGGATATCTATCAGTTCTCTACACCACATAAAAACCAAGGTGAGTACTACCTTCGTCAGATAATGGGAAGTGTAAACTACAATACAGGAACAGATCTTGTCGACTTTTCACAAGGTTTCTTAAACTACCAAATAGAGCACCATCTCTTTCCTGATATGCCACACTCTTTCTACCAAAAGATGCAACCTATCGTAAAAGATATCTGTAAGAAGCATAACTTAGAGTACAGACAAGAGTCTGTATTTAAAAGAATTTTAATGACTATTGATCTTATGGTTGGTAAGACTAAAGTTCTTCGTATAGAGGGGATTTAAGTAACACCGGTTTCAACCGGTTCTTGCTCAATAACTATTCGTACCGACTGAAGTCGGTGTTACGGTGGAGCTCTTCTGTAACACCGGTTTTTCCTCGTTTCCTCGTTCCCATATTATATATGGGAATGTACTTTCTCACATAAATCCCATACACCCTTTTTCTTTGTTCTCATTTCATATTTTATGAAGGTATTAATAGCTATATGCATTCCCATGCAAAGCATGGAAACGAGTTTAAATGGGAATGCCTAAATCAGAGTGGAGAAGAGTTTTTATAAGAAGACACCGGCTTAAGCCGGTAGTGTAGAGAAGCTAGGGTGTTTAGTACTTCTTAAGTACATCGTTGATCTGAATATAAGCTTCAATAGGTGTAGTCTCAAAGTACTTCATCCCATGTTTTTTAGCAAATGCACGAGTCATCTCTTGTATTTTAAGTAGATTAAAACGTGGTGCTTTTGGGAAAAGGTGATGCTCTATTTGAGTGTTAAGTCCACCATAAAACCAGTGAATAAATGCTCCACCTTTAAGTGAACGTGATGTTCTCATTTGTAGTTCCATCCATGAAAACTTCTCTCCGACCTCTTTTTCAAAGACTTCACAGCCTAAGTGGTTGGTGATAAATCCAAACGCAAGCCATGCAGAGAGAGTGATGTTGAGAGTTATGAAGGTAGTAAGTGCTGCATCAAGAGGCAAAAAGTAAAATATGGTTCCCCAAATGAGTGGCCAGTGCAGTAGCATCAAGCCAAGTTCTCCCCACTTTTTACGTTTGATGACAAAGTTGTATGATTGGACTATAAATGCTGGATACATAAAAAACATCGCACCCCAAAACACGAGATACTTACTAGCTCTTAACCATCTCTTATCACCTTTTTGTAAGTTTGTAAAAGCACCATCAAATGCTAATATATCTTCATCTTTTTGTGGTACATTACACCATGTATGGTGATTTGCATTGTGTTTAAAGTCCCACCATGAAGAGCTATTAGAAATGATGAGTGCAGAGAAAGGATAAGAGAGCTTAAAAGATAGTGACTTGTTCTTAAAGTACTGTAGGTGAAGAATATCATGAGATACAAATACAGCACGAGTAAAGATAATAGTCATAAAAAAACCAAGTCCAACTGCAGCCCAAAGAGACTGAGTAGGTAAACTATTCCAGTTAATAGCGATAGCAAATACTAGAGCTATACTGAGTATAATTGCTATCATTTCAATAGTTCCACGAACAGGAACACGGTCTAAAAGGCCTGCTATTCGAACTTCATCTTTGAGCTCACGAAAATTATCTGGGTAGGGTAGTGTTGACATACTTTTGCCTCTTAGTAATATATAAGCGATTATAGCCACACTATGCTAAATATTTATTGATTAGAGAGATTCTAAAAGTAGAAAGTTACCATCTTGTTACCAAGAAGAAATACTTTCGTAATCATATGAGTTTATACTTTCGCCAAATCAAAAACGGAGATATTAAAATGACAAATTTAAAAATAATGACACTAAGCCTTGCAGCAGCAACAGCTATAGCACTTACTGGATGTGGTGGAAGTAATAGCTCTCCAACAACTACACCAACACCGACTGCTAGCGCTGAATGGCCAGTTGTTGCAAACCAAGGTTGTGGAACAGATGCATCTAAATATACTACACCAACTAGTACAACACTTCCTGCTAAGATTACTGCTTGTACAAAATTAACAGCAGATAAAGTATGGAAACTTGCTGGTAAAACAGCAGTTACTAATGGTGCTGATTTATGGCTTGAACAAGGTACAGTAGTAGAAGGTGAAAATCCAGCTTCATTCTTGGCTATTACAGCTGGATCTAAAATTCATGCAGTCGGCACAAAAAACAAGCCAATTGTATTTACTTCAAATAAAGATGTGAATCCTATGGGGTTAGACAATAATCATAGTGATGATGGTGCACAAGGTGAATGGGGTGGACTTATCTTAGCAGGTCAAGCCTATACACACTACAGTAAGAATGTGTATGAAGCTGATGAAACAATCACTTTTGGTAGAACTGATCACAAATACGATACAGAGTCTTCAGGTGAGCTTGATTATGTATCTGTAAAACATAGTGGTTATAGAGTTGCAAAAGATAAAGAGCTAAATGGTCTCTCTTTAGCTGGTGTAGGTTCAGGAACATCAATCAATCATATTGCAATCATCGGTGGAGCTGATGATGCAGTTGAAATCTGGGGTGGTCGTCCTAACTTAACAAATGTATATCTTTATAATGCCTCTGATGATTCAGTTGACACTGACCTTGGATACCGTGGTACTTGGACAAATGTTCTTGTTGACCAAGAAAAACTTGACTCTTACAATGACCATGATTCAGCTGGAATGGAAACTGGTAATGATGGTGATACAATCAGCACCAATGACTCTAATGCGACACAAACACATATAGTTGGCTATACTGCTCATATCAGAGGTGGTGGAATCTCTATGAAGTACGATGCAGGTATGATACTTGAGAATGTTCAATTTATTAGCAATAGAGATGCTAATATAAGTGATGCTCAAGTTGTATATAGAGGTCCAGATGTTGTCAAAACTCATGCTATGCATGTAAATGGAGATATTTGTTTTAAGGATAACAATGCAACATTAACTGATGCACTTACTTTTAGTAAAAATAATACTAAAATAGCAAGTACAACTGCAAATGCATTTACTGATTGGGTAACAAACAGAGGTACAGCTACAGGTATTCAAGTGGGTGCAAGTGGTAGTATAAATGTTGACTCTACTGCATGTACAGGTGCTGATGAAACTACAATTTGGAAAGGAAAAGCTGGTTCAATGGACCCAGTAGAAACTTACAAATATAACTAATCCTCTTAGACTAAGCAATAATTTGCTTGGTCTCTTTCCTTTAATATTTACCTTTCATACTGTTTTACATATTCGTCACTAAAATGTCACCAATATGTAATTTATAAGTAATTTACCTTCTGTAGAATTCCGCATCTTTTATTTATATGGGGAGACTATGTCTAACAAAACAATACCATTTGCTTTATCACTGCTATTTGCAGGTTCTTTACTGTGTGCATCTACAAGTGCTACAGATAATATGGCGGAGTCATTAATGAAACTTCGTGGAGAAGTTGAAACACTGAACTCTCAAATCTCTGATGAGAAAGACGCATACAAATCTCAAATGCGTTCACTTACTGCTCAAAAAAGTGAACTTGAGGGAATTATTTCTCGTAAAGAGTTAAAACTCAAAGAGATTCAAAAAGAGCTTAGTGATGTTCAAGTAAAAATTACAAAAGCAAGTAAAAACTCACTAGGTCTTAAACCTATAGTTTTTGATGCTATTGATAAACTTGAAACAATGATAAAAACTTCTATACCATTTAAAACTGCAGATAGAATTGCCGCAGTAGAAAAAATTAAAACACAACTACAAAGTTCACTTATTACCCCACAAAAAGCACTTTCATATGTTTATAACTCTTATGCAGATGAAATTCGCATGACAAAAGAGAATGCTATTTTTCAACAAAGTATTCAACTTGATGGTGAAGATAAACTTGTAGAGGTTGCTCGTGTAGGAACAGCTATGATGTTCTTTAGAACTCCTGATGATAAAGTTGGTTATGTAACTCGTAGTAATAATGGCTGGGTATATAAAGAGGAACTCAATAAAGAGAAACAGACAGAAATAGTAAATATTTTTGATGCATTCAAAAAACAGATACGAACAGGCTATTTTACATTGCCAAATGCATTAATTTTAAGTGAGGAAAAATAATGAAAAAGATACTCTTAATCCTACTCATATCGGCACTCTCTCTTTTTGCTTCAAGTGAAATAGACAAAGCTTATGCCAAAGAGTTTGCTTTTTTAAAGGCACAAAAACAGATGCTCCAAAAGCGTGTAAATGCAGTGAAATCTCAAAATATACATAAGCTTGCTGCCGCAAAACGAGATATTCAAAACTTACAAGCGAAAGTGCTAAAAAAAGAGTCTTTAAATGAATCTTTAAGTAACAAGCTTTTTTCTGCACAACAAAATCTTGAAAATATTAATGACGATACATCTTTAATAGAAGCAGTAGTACTTCAAGGAAGCTCAGCACTTCAACCATACGGCGTAAATGTGCATGTAGATAAAAATAACTACCCACAAACACTACAAGCTATTTTTTCAAAAACACTTGCTTTAACAAAAGAGCTTTCATCTTTACGCATTGAAGATGGGAAGTTTTATCTTAAAGATGGTTCGCAAGAAAAAGGTAAGCTAATTAAAGTAGGTAATATTGCTACATATGGTATAAGTGATAAAGCGAGTGGAGCACTTGTTCCTGCTGGAAATAATAGCTTTAAAATATGGGGCGATGCATTATCTGCTAAAACGGCAGAAGCTTTATTAAATCGCCAAAAGCCAGATACACTTCATATATTTATCTATGAGAATGCAAATAAAGAGGTTTCTGATAAAGAAGAAAAAACAGTTCTTGATGTTATTGACTCTGCAGGAATCATTGGTTGGGTAATTGTTGTACTTGGTGCTATTGGTCTGTTTTTCTTGATAATGAGAGTCTTTTATCTTATATCAAGTATAGGTTCAAAAGATCTGCCATTGAGAACATTAAGTGAACTTAAAACAAATGGTGTTGCCAAAACTTTAGATGTTTTAAAATCCCAAAAGGGTTCAAATGCTAGAGTGCTAAAAGCTACAGTACGAAATATTGACAGAGATAGAGAACATGTTGAAGATATTATATCTGAATCGATTATTCATGAAAGTACACGTCTTGATAAATTAAGTTCTACTATTTTAGTTATAGCTGCAGTTGCACCACTTCTTGGACTTCTCGGTACTGTAACGGGTATGATTGCTACTTTTGACATCATTACTGAGTTTGGTACAGGTGATCCTAAATTACTTTCTGGTGGTATCTCTATAGCACTAGTTACAACTGAACTTGGACTTATTGTGGCTATCCCTCTACTTTTAGGAGGAAATTTACTTAACAGTTGGGCTGAAAGTATTAAAGACTCTATGGAGTATACAGCGCTTCATATCGTAAACGAGTATAGTAAGCAAAAATAATGGAAGCTATCTCAACACTGTTTAATCAGTTTAATGTTTATATGCAAAGTGGTGGTGTTTATATTATGTACCCGCTCTTTGTTTTAATTATTGTGCTCTGGTATGGACTAGGATACAGATACCACACACTCAAGCGTGGTACAAAAAAGAATGTCCGTGTACTTGTAAGAAAGTTTGCCACAGGTAAGCGTAAAAAATCTCGTGGTTTAATTGATGGTGCAGTAGTAGATGGTTTGCGAATTCGTCAAGAATGTGATGATTTTCATGCGGCAAGAAAACTACTTGATGATGTATTTCATCAATATAGACTTGAGCTTACAAAGTACAAAAATTTGGTAAAGACCATTGTTATAGTTGCTCCACTTATAGGGCTATTAGGGACGGTTATAGGGATGATAGAGACATTTGACTCTTTAGCATCTATGAGTCTCTTTTCCCAAAGTGGGGGAATTGCAGGCGGTATTTCACAAGCACTTTTTACAACACAGTTAGGCTTAGTGGTTGCAGTTCCCGGTTTAGTTATAGGACGTACACTTGATAAAAAGGCTGCCAATATGGAACTTGATTTGGAACAAATTACAGATATTTTATGTAGTGAAGGAAATTTAAATGAGATTTAGAAGAAAAAAGGATGAGATTAGTGATGTAGATATGTCACCACTCATAGATATGGTGTTTATACTCCTTATCTTTTTTATGGTGAGTTCTACATTTACTAAAGATATGAAGCTTGATTTAAACCGTCCAGGTGCATCTTCTGCTTCACGTGCTTCAAGTAAGGTTATTCGTGTCTATATTGACAATCAGGCAGACATCTATGTAGACAACCAGCCTGTGAAGTTATGGGCAGTACAGAGTAAACTTCGTGAAATGCTTCGCTCAGCTACTGAAAAATCAGTACTTGTTATCACTGATAGCACTATCCCTGTTGAAAAACTTATAGAGTTGGTCGATCAATGTAGACTCTCAGGGGCAAAAGATGTTGCTGTGGCTACTAAAAAAGAAGTAGGTTGATAGCGTGCAAAAATCTAACAGATTTAGAACGAATGTAAAAGCAGCTTTTTGGGCTCTTTTTGGACTCTTTTTTGTTTTTATTGTTGTTATTGAGATGAATGAAAATGGTATGGCTCCTCAGCAAAAAAAAAGCTCTCAAGTAATGAACTTTGAAATGCAAAAAGTTGTGAAGCCAAAGCCTAAACCAAAGCCTAAACCAAAACCAAAAAAGATAAAGCATAAGCCGCACAGAAATACCCCAACACCAAATATGAACTCTGCATTAAGTGGAATTGATACAGGTCTTGATTCTTTTAGAAGTAGTGATATGGGTATGGATGATTCACTCTTGGGTGATGCCAATAAAGATATTATTATGAGTGAGGGGAGTGTTGATAAAGCTCCTATTGCCTCAGAACGCTCAGCTATGGAGTACCCAAAAGCTGCTAAGAAAAAAGGCATACGCGGTTATGTTTTACTTAATCTGCTCATTGATAAAAATGGAAATGTTGCGAAAGTAAAAGTACTAGAGAGTGAGCCATCAGGTGTATTCGATACTGTAGCTATTGAAGGTGTCAAAACATGGCACTTTACTCCTGGTGAGTACAAAGGCAAGCCTGTAAAAGTATGGGCTAAACAAAAAATACGATTTGATATTCAATAAGACAAGAGATAAATGATGAAAAAAATTTCAATACTCCTTCTACTCCTTTTTCTAAATGTAGTCCTCAATGCTGAGGATGCAAAAAAAGATGAAGATATCGACTATGTTGCACTGGCTTCTATTCTTATAAAAGATGGACATTATAGCCGTGCCAATGAAGCACTCTCTCACATAGATGTAAACTCTAAAGAGACAGATTTAATGCAGTACTATACGCTTGAAGGTATTGTTAAAATGAAGCTCTCACTTTATAAAGAGTCAAATGAAGAGTTCTATAAAGCTATAAAAAATGGGCAAAAAGAGAAGAGTATTTATCTCTATATTGCACAAAATTATTTTAAGCTTAAGAGATATTCTAAAGTGATTGAAGCATTGGATAAAGTCTCTAATTTAGTAAATAAAAAGCCTACACTTATGGCTCTTAAAGCTGAGTCTTATTATAGACTTAAGAAGTATAAGGATGCTTTAAGTGAACTTTCACAGCTTTTAAAACTCCATCCAAAATATTATGATGCATATAGACAAAGATTTGTTTACTTTATGTCACTCAAACTTTACCAAAGTGCGCTTGATGATGCAAATGTTTACCTCAAACATGCTAAAGCAAATGAAAAGGTGACGGTCTCTTTTATTTATGCACTTAGAGAGGCAAAAGAGCTTAAAAAAGCAATACTTCTTGCAGAAGATGCACACATAACATATCCTAAAAATGCGACGATAACAGTACTTCTTGCAAATCTTTATATAGATAAAGGTATGCTAAAAAGTGCAGCAGACCTTTTTAATGATGCTTCTATGATTGATTATAAATACACAAAAGATGCAGCGGAGATGTATAGAAGAGCAAAAGATTTTGTAGCTGCATTCTATAAAAACTCACAAATACTTGATCCAAAAGAGAAGTACAAACAGATAATAGCTATATATCTTGAATTTGGAGAGTATGAAAAAATTGCTGCTACAAAAGATGCACTAGAAAGAAATGGACTTTTAAAAGAACAAAATATTCTTTATGCTTTAGCCTATTCGTACTATAAAATTGGTGAATATAATAAGGCTGAGAAGTATCTTAAAAAAATTACTCGTAGTGATTTATATAAAAAATCAATTGAACTTCGTAAAAATATGGCGAAATGTAAAAATAATCACTGGGAGTGTAGTTTATGAAAATAATTTTTATATTACTTTTGAGTGTTGCAAGTTTGCTTGCATCTGAATTTGGGACACTTTCACTCTTTGTACTCAAAAATGGGAAGCCTCTTGGTATACAACATCTTACGATTGTCAATACAAAAAGTCAAAAGTCTCAACAAGCGACGACTGATGAAGATGGGTATTTTTCTACGAAACTTCTTGCTGGTACATATCAGATACGACTTGTAGCACGAGACAACAAAGCTACTCCACAAGCATTTGTAAGAAAAAATGTTGTTGTTGAAGCAAATAAAGATTCTCAAGTTATTGTTTCATTAAAAGCTGATAATACAACTGCATTTATTGATACAGAAGCTCCTAAAGTTGCTAAAACTATTGTTAAAAAGAGAGTTGTAATGCAAAATGGAACACTTCTTTTAACTTTATTATCTGGTGAAACAAAGAAAAAGGTTGCAAATGCAACTATATTTGTAAAGGGTAGTAATATAGAGGCGAAGTCGAATGCATCAGGTAGTCTAACATTGACACTTCCTGTTGGAAAGTATACGCTCTCTATTATTCATCCTGATTATAGCACTCAAACTTTAAATGTAAACATTTTAGCAAAAGAGACTATTTCTAAAGAGGTGTCTCTATCTCCTACATCTATGGAACTTGATGAGTTTGTAGTTTTAGCACCACATGTCGAAGGAAGTGTTGCAGCTTCAATTTCGCAAGAGAGAAACAGTGATGCTGTTGGGAATGTACTCGGTAGCGAACAGTTTAGTAAAAGTGGAGACTCGAATGTTGCAGGTGCACTTAAACGTGTGAGTGGTATTACTATTGTTGGAGGTAAATATGTTTATGTACGTGGTTTAGGCGATAGGTATTCAACTGTACTACTTAATGGGCTTAATATACCGTCACCTAATCCGACAAAACGTGTTGTTCCACTAGATATTTTTCCTACATCTGTAGTTGAGAGCATTACGATTCAAAAATCATATACAGGGGATTTACCTGCATCATTTGGTGGAGGAACTGTTCTTATTAAAAGTAAGGATATACCAAAAGATAAGGATGGATTTGCAAAACTTGGTTTGGAAGTACTAGTAAATAGTTCTACGGGAAAAATAGTTACTACAAATAGCGATAATAGTAAACCATTGCCATCTGGAGTGATAAATGCAGGTCATGGTTTTTCTGATTTAGCTGCACAAACACAAAATGTTTTAGATTACAGAAGTTTAGATCATCAAACAAAAAGTTTACAGCCCGGTAAAAAAATTGAGCTTTCAGCTGGAAGAAGTTTTGATATTACAAAGAATGTGACAGTTGGGACATCAGCTAGTATTAGTTATAAAAACACATCAGATGCTGATAATATTCTTACTAATAAATATGTTTTACAAAATGGAGCAGCATCAGTATCTCATGCTGCTAATATTCAAACGGAACAAAGTGCATATAATACTGAATTAAGTGGTATGCTTAATCTAGGGATGCATTATTATGAACACAATAAAATAAAATACACATATTTTAAAACATCTCATATAAATGATAAAACATTGCTTTCTAGAATTGATTATGGTGCTGGTGATGATATTTATCATAAAACATATTATGAACATAACACTAAGACAATGTCTATGCATCAGCTTTCAGGATCTAATGATGTACGATTTTCAAATTCAACAGATGGATATTTTGACAATCTTGTGATTGATTGGGCAGGAGAGAGTGCTGAGGCTACAAGAAAAGAGCCGGGGACTGTCGAGTATAAATATAGAGCTAATAGCACAACACCTCTTTTTTGGGATAAAAATAGTAACTATTATTATTATTTTAATCTAAAAGACAAAGTAAATAACTATAGAGTTGATCTAACACTTCCATATAAGTTCAATTCGAATAACAATTATACGAAAGCAGGTCTGTTTGTATATGATAAACAGAGAGAATATGATAGTAGAACTTACAGTATTTACGCACAAGGAAATCTTCCAACTTATCCAGAGGGTAATATGGATAGTATATATAAAAAATATGGGAGTCAATTTGAGTTTAGACCTGCATATGATCCACGAGATTCGTATCATGCGACACAAACAGTATCCGCATTTTATTTGAAACAGCTTGTTTCTATTACACATAATCTTGATGCCGTGGCATCAGCACGTATGGAAGATTCAAAACAACAACTGACTGACTCATCACAAGCATATGCACCACTTAGCACATCAGATTTGTTTCCAAGTCTAGGTCTTACATATAGATTTGATGATGACAATATGCAGCTACGATTTGCATATGCAAAGACTATTAGTAGACCAGATTTTCGTGAATTTAGTAGTGGTGTTTATAAGGATCCAGTAACGGAAAATGATGTGTTTGGAAATCCAAATCTTAAAGCAACGTATATCAATCATTTGGATTTAAAGTATGAGTGGTATTTATCAAATGATGAGATATTCTCATTTGCTGTTTTTGCAAAAAAATTTAAAAATCCAATAGAAAAAGTAATGAAACCAAATAATACACAAGGTGGTGTTTTTAGAGTAACTTACCAAAATGCCCAATCAGCTGATTCACAAGGTGCAGAATTTGACTATAGAAAAAAGTTTGGTTTTATAGACAAAAGTTTAGAAAACTTATTGTTTAGTACTAATATCGCATATATTCAATCAACGATAGTTCTTAATAAAGATCCATACAATGATTATACTAATCAACTGACAACTAAACAAAGAGCAATGCAAGGACAATCTCCATATGTAGTCAACCTTACATTAGGTTATGATAATGCAGATAATGGTGATAGTGCACTCTTGTTATTTAACCAAATTGGTCAGAGAATTGTCTCCTTAGGGACTAATGGGAACAAAGATATTTATCAACAGCCTTTTGCAAAACTTGACTTTGTTTGGAAGTATAATATTAGTAAAAAGCTGGAGGGAGATATCTTCGGGTATGCTCTGCGTTTTAAAGCAAATAATATTCTCAACTCTACTGTAGAGTTTACACAAGGAAATTTAATTACGACCCAGACAACTCCAGGAAGATACTATTCTTTTAAGTTAGATATAAATTACTAAAAAATACCTTTAAAATATGTAACCAAAAGGTAATCTAAAGTATCTATAATAATAGATATATAGTAAAGAAAAAGGGGTTCTCGTGAGTCATAAAATTATTATAGTTGAAGATGAAGAAGATATTCTTGATCTCTTAGAGTATAACCTTTCTAAAGAGGGCTTTGAGGTGATAGGGTTCTTAAATACAAAGGCAGTGGAGAGTATGCTCCAGGAGGAGGATATTGATCTCATTATTATGGATAGAAACTTGCCTGGTGTTGAAGGAAGTGAATATATAGCTTCACTTCGAGGTCAGGGTATACATGTACCAGTTATCTATCTGACTGCGAAAGATAAAGAGTCTGAGATAGAAGAAGGGTTTTTAAGTGGTGGAGATGATTATATGACTAAACCATTTAACATGAAAGTGCTTATCTTACGTATAAAGTCTATACTTAAACGTACAAATCCCCTGCAAAATGAGAGCAGTATTCGTTTTAAAGATCTTCTTTTAAATAATGCCTCTCGCACGCTAAAGGTGAACGAAGAACTTGTAAATATAACAAAGCTTGAGTTTGATCTGCTTTATGAGTTTATACTTAATAAAAATAGTATCTTAGATCGTGACTACCTTCTTCAAACTGTTTGGGGGGATGCTCAAGAGAACCAATACAAAACAGTTAATGTAGCCATAACAAGACTCAAAGAGAAGATAGACCCAAAAAAAACAAAAAACTATATCCAGACTATTCGTGGTATTGGGTATAAACTGGCTTAAGGAATAAAATGAAAGAGCATATACTCATCGTAGATGATGACAACGATATCTTAGAACTCTTAGAGTACAACTTAAGTGCAGCAGGTTATGATGTGCTGGGCTTTCTTAACACTAAACATGTCCGCAGAGTACTCATAGAAGAGAAGATAGATCTTATTATCATGGATAGAAATCTTCCTGACATCGAGGGAAGTTACTATGTGGAGATGCTCAGAAGTAAAAATATCAATACACCGGTCATCTTCCTCTCAGCAAAGAACTCTACAGAAGAGATAAAAGAGGGCTTTTTAAAAGGTGGAGATGATTATCTAGCAAAGCCTTTTGACATAGAGGAGTTAGTTTTACGAGTAAAAGCAGTGCTTCGACGCAGTAGAGGTGATGTAAAAGAGCTAGTGGAAAATGTCGAGTACAGAGATATGAAACTTGATCTCAATATGCACAAGGTTCAAATAGGTAAGCTTGATATAATGCTCACTAACCTAGAGACCTCACTCCTTCAGATACTAGTCACAAACAAGGGCAAGGTTTTAGATAGAGAGTTTCTACTTAAGTATGTTTGGAAAGATGCAGAGAATATTCATCCAAAAACTGTTAATGTTGCTATTAAGCGTCTCAAAGAGAAGATAGATCCGGCTAAGAGCAAGGAATATATCAAGACTATTCGTGGGGTTGGGTATTTAGTAGCATAACTTTTTATTGTTTTGAGATTTGTTGTTTAGTGCTTATGAAGTAAAATATTAAAATTTTACTTCAGCAGTGAGCATATATGCTACACCATTGTTTTTTTCTTTAGCACTACCTGCCTCGTTATTTGTGATGATTGTATTAGCTATCCACTCAAGGTTTCTGTTTTGTTTCCAAGCACCACCAACAATATAGTCTCTGTCTGTTCTCTCATCTGCACTGTTCTCTTTTTGAGGAGTCCAAGAGTCGTAACGAGCAAGAAGTCTATACTCTTTTTCAGTACCTACACGGTACTCAGCATTAGCACTATACCCAGAACCAGCTTGTGCTGAAACATTACTTGTTGTTCCTGGTGCATCTCCTGTAGTTATATCTCCATCACGAGTATTCATAGACTTAACATATTGAGCTGATACTAGAAATGATGGTTGGTTATAAACAGTATGGATACCACCGAAAATTAAATCATCATTACCTACAACAACTGAATCAGCAGTTGTAGTAGGTGTATATGTAAGTTGCTTATGTTTCTTGTTATACTGACCATAGAATGAAGCATCCCAATATGTCTTTGTTGTTTCCTTGTCTTTTCCGTCTACACCAAGAAGGTGTGCTGTTGCTCTCCACTCAAAACTTAAAGAAGATGGAGCTTGTGGATTTTGGTATGCATGATAACCTTCACCATTAAAGATACCATAGTCAGCATCGAAGTACTGAGTTCTGGTTTTAAACATTACACCGAAGTCAGCAGAATTAGAAAGATCTGGACCAGACTTTTTATCTTCTATAAAAATTTTAGAAATACTTCTATAGTACCAAGAATTATGCTCTTCATAATCATGCCAAGGGCGGTGTACAAGACCTACTTCAATACCAGTCGCAGGTAAAACTTCATGAAGGTAGATATAAGCATATTTTGCACGAAGTTTTTCATCACCTGTAACATCTTTAGACATATCAAAAGTTACACGGTAATAAGACTTAGGATCATCCATAAAGTATGCTTTAAGTTGGAAGTATGCACGTCTAATTTCCATCTGTGCAGTTGTTGCAACTCCATTATTCTTGTAATCATCTACTACCGCTCCTATATAAGTTAGGCCAGAGAACTTTAACTTATTAGCATGTGCAAATACTGGTACAGATTTATCTTTAATAAGTGTGCGTCCCTCTACCGCTGAAGTAAATACCTGTCCATCTGCATCTTGGTATAGGTTCATAGCATTTGCGGTTACTGAACTTAATGTAAGTGCAGTAAGTGTTGAAAGAACGATTTTTTTCATTTTTTAATTCCTGTATTTTTAAATTGTTGGTGACATTGTAGAGTCACTTGATTACACTTTGATTACAAGTTTTTTTATTAATGTAACCAAAATGCAACCAAGACCTTTTATAATTCGGCAACTTAAAAATAGATAGGATAAAAAATGAAAAAGATCATTACTGCAGCATTAGCGAGTACAGTTTTACTTACATCTGTAAGTGCAAACGATATCATCAAAGGAAGCGGTGCTTCTTTTCCTTATAGTGTTTACCAAAAATGGCTTAAAGCTTATAATAAAGATACTGGTATTAGAGTTGATTACATCAAAAAAGGTTCATCTAAAGGAATCAAAGATGCAGAAGCTCGTGCAGTTGACTTTGCAGGTACAGATAAACCACTTAGCCCAAAAGTACTGAAAAAACATGGTCTTTATCAGTTTCCAGGTGTAGTAGGTGCTATTACTATGGGATACAACCTTCCAAATGTAAAAAACTTAAAACTTTCTCGTGCAGCAACAGTAGCAATAGCAAGTGGAACTCTAAAGTACTGGGATGATGCACTTATCACTAAGGCAAATGCAGGGGTAAAACTTCCACACGAAAAACTTACTTTCGTTCACCGTGCTGATGGATCTGGAACTACATACAACTTCACGTACTATCTTTCAAAAGTAGACAAGACTTGGAGAAAAACTTATGGTGCTAAAAAGTCACTTTCATGGCCTGGTGATCATCATATCGGTGGAAAAACGAACTCAGGGGTAGCAGCTCTTATTAAGCAGACAAAGTACTCTGTTGGTTATATCGACTATGCAGATGCAAAAAACAATGATATTGCAATGGCTACAATGGAAAATCGTGCTGGTAACTTCATAAAACCAACACTTAAATCTTTCCAAATAGCAGCTGCAAAAGCAACACTGAATCCAAAGAAAGATTTCTATGCAGTAATAGCTGATCCTAAAGGTGCTGAATCTTATCCTATGGTAGCAGCAACTTTCATCCTTGTAGCAGCTGAAAAAGTAGAGATGGATAAAAAAGTGACTGAATTTTTTAACTGGGCTTACATTAATGGTCAAGATATAGCAAAAAGTTTAGGTTTTGTGCCACTACCTAATACACTTACTACTAAAATTAGAGCTTATTGGACAGAGAAAGGGATTAAATAATCCCTTCAGTCTTATTAGTGTAAAATAGCAGTTATGAATAAAACTATATCTCACACTTTTTCTTTTCAAACACCAGCTACTGAAAGTTCTCATAAAGTTTTAGAGAACATTCTTTATATTAGTGAAGAAGATGCTATAAAGCACTTTGCACAGTATATTCAGTATCAGATAAATAATGATGCAACTATCTCTTTAAGACAGGTGAATATCAAAGTTGATAGGGCATACTATCTTGAGATGGCAAATATATGTATAAACGATAGAGAGAGAAGAAGATATCTCTTTTCTACACTTGGTAAACGTCGTTTTGGTGCTACTAATAGACATCTTGATACCTACTTTACTTCATGTAGTATTGATGAGAATGAGGTGTTTTCTAAGTACTTAAATCACTATGAATATTCTCAATTTAATCCTTTTTATGTAGAAAAAACAGCCTATGCTACAAATAAGTACCGTGTGTTTACAGTAAAAGAGTCAAATAACTATCTTATTTTTTTAGATCAGCTTAACATAAGTTCTCGTAAAAAGATACATAAAATCTTCTGTGTAGAGATGATACGAAGCGAGTTGGATTTTTACAATGATATAAATAGTAAAAAACAAAAGGTAAATTACCTCTTTAATAAAATAGGAAAAATCTACTTTAAATCTCTAGAAGAACAGCAACTTAAAATAGAGACTCGATTTCCAACAGCACATGAACTCGCACTCTCTAAACTTATAAAAACTAGTAAAGAGATGGAGAATAGCTCAAGGCTCAATGATAATTCTACCTTTAGAAAACTTCAAGATAAGATGCTATTAGCAGGAAATCTTGATTTAGCACTTCATATTGCTGCATTTGAGATGATGG
The DNA here is from genome assembly GCA_015488615.1 of Sulfurimonas sp. Taxonomy (GTDB): domain Bacteria; phylum Campylobacterota; class Campylobacteria; order Campylobacterales; family Sulfurimonadaceae; genus Sulfurimonas. The sequence continues at coordinate 3,043 of WFNM01000056.1, read as the reverse complement.
ATGAACCAACAAATGATATAAAAGTAGCTACTTTCACTACTGCTCTTTATCAATTTAAAGAGCAAATTGCTGATATAAATGGTTTAAAAGATGTTCATGAGCATCTTGAGGCTATTTATGAACTCAGTGTAGCAGGAACTATTGCCTATCTTCTTGTGAAAAAAGATCAAGACTTAGAGGATATCTTCCTTTTTTTACTTGAAGCATTTGAACACTGGTCTGCTCATTTATATGCTGAGGATGAAAATGCTAAGACTTTCAACACAGCTTCTATTGATTTAGCAGATGCCTTACGCCATTTTATAGATATGTCTTATAAATTCCAACATGAGCATAAGTGTGTAGATTTTACAAAACAAGAAGAAAATATAGAACAAGAGAATAGTATCAAGGTAGAGAAAGAGACTCTCACAACCTCTGCACAAAGTTACTTTAGCGAGATAGAACTTGACCCTGAAGTGTATGATGAACTTCATGAACTTGAACATGATGTAGAGATGATAAATTATACACAAAAGTACTCGATAGAGATGAACTCAGCTCTTATTCGTTTTTTTGACGGATATACATGTGTACTGAATCCTCTCTTTGAGTTTAAAGATCTTAGTTACTCTTTGATGCTGCTCGGACAAAAACTTTCCGAGTACACTCTTGATGAAAACAGTGAGATGCTTCTGCTTCTCATGAGGGGACTTCTCTCTGATTTATTAGAATGGAAACGTACAGTTCTTGAAGAAAAAACAGCTGAAGATATTCACTATATGGATAAATCTTTTTACTCAAATATTGCACAGATAGAGATGTCTCTTGAGCCTAGTGTTCTTCCAGAAGATGATGGAGAGATAGAGTTTTTCTAGCTTTTGTAACCTTAATGTAATCAAATTTCAGTAAAATTCCATAATTTATTTTACAGGCCTAAAAATATATGGAAAAAATTTTTCAAAAACTTGCCCTCTCGAGTGCATCGCTTGTCTTTGTGCTTCTAGTGGGTATCTTCATTACCCTCTACACTGCAGCTAAACCTGCTATTGATGAGTTTGGATTTAACTTTATTATTAACCCAAACTGGAACAAAGAAGTTCCTGTGGTGACTACACCTGTCGCTACTGTAACATCCTCTGCCAAAGTTAGTGATGATGCGATCATCGCTGATGAAGACAATGAAGATGATGATATGATGCTAGATGATGAGGATGAAACCTCTACAAAGACTATTTATGGTGGTCTTGTACCAATAGTGGGAACACTTCTTACTACACTTATCGCTTTAGTATTTTCTTTACCTATTGCTATGGGTATCGCGGTCTTTTTAGCAGAGATAGCTCCTAAAAATATCTCAAATATTGTAGGTATCGCTATCGAACTTCTTGCCGCTATCCCTTCTATCATCTTTGGTATGTGGGGGCTTTACTACTTCGCACCTATCATTGCGGATATGTTTGGCGGGTATCAGGTCTCGCTTCTGACAGCTGGACTTGTTCTTGGAGTTATGATACTGCCATTTATGGCAGCCATCACTCGTGATAGTATGAACACAACTCCAGCAGTTCTAAAAGAGTCTGCTTATGCACTTGGGGCTACTAAGTTTGAAGTTATTAAAGACATCATCTTCCCATACTCTAAGACTGGTATCATAGGCTCTATCATCTTAGCCCTTGGTCGTGCATTGGGTGAGACTATGGCTGTGGCATTTCTTATTGGGTCTATATTTGTACTCCCAGAGAAGATTACTGATCCTACGATATCTATCCCTGTTGCTATGGCAAACAACTTTGGTGAAGCAAGTGGTCTTGGTGAGTCTGCACTCTTTTATCTGGCACTTATTCTTTTCATCATCTCTTTTGCGGTTATCTCTATCGCAAAATTTTACTTCCTCAAAAAGGCTAAATAATGAGACTCTTAGTCAATAAAATCTTTTTAGCACTGAGTGTTTTGTCTGCACTCATTGGTCTTGCATTTTTAGCATGGATACTTACGACTCTCTTTATTAAGGGTTTAGGCTCGTTTCACTTTGCACTCTTTTTAAATGATCTTATAGATGGTGGACTTCGTAACCTTATCATCGGTCAGATGATTTTAGCTGGGCTTGCTTCTATCATCGGTATTCCTCTTGGAATGGCTGCTGGTATCTACATACAAGAGTATGGTCGAGGTAGGTATGCTGAAGTAATTCGTGATCTCTCTGACATCATGATGTCTGCTCCTTCTATCGTTATCGGTGCTTTCGTCTATGCTGTGGTTGTTGTGCCTACTGGTGGAACAAGTGGTTTTGCAGGGGCTATCGCATTAGCTATCATGATGATACCAGTTGTCATCAACACTACAGACAATATGCTCTCTCTAGTTCCTCGCGAACTTAGAGAGGCGGGTATTGCATTAGGTGCTAGTAAGTATAAGGTTATCATTGACATTGTTATAAAAGCTGCAAAAGTAGGTATCATGACAGGTGTCTTACTCGCATTTGCTCGTATCATCGGTGAAACAGCACCTCTACTTTTTACATCTGAAACATCAAACTACTTTAGCCTTGATTTAACAGAATCATTTCCATCGCTTACAGTAAGTATTTACGACTTAGCTAATGAGCCTGAAGAGTCTAGCCGTGATCTTGCATGGGCAGCTTCATTTATACTGACAGTTTTGGTTTTAGTTATTAATTTAATAGGAAGATTTATTACTCGAAATAAAGATTAATATTAGTTACATGAGATAAAAGAGGAGGGCATAAGCTTAGAAATAAAGCTTATGTCTGAAGAAGTAAAAGACTACTTTTTCTTTGAAGTTTTCTTGACTACTTTTTTGGCTGTTGCTTTTTTTGGATCAGCTTTTTTAACGATTTTTTTCGCTACTTTTTTCACTGTCTTTTTCACTGTTGCTTTTTTCTTTGTAGCAGCTTTTACTACTTTCTTTGTAACTTTTTTCGCTGCTTTTTTCGCAACTACTTTTTTAGCGACAGCTTTTTTTACTGCTTTCTTCGCGATTGCTTTAACTACTTTCTTCTTTAATACTTTTGCCATTTTTAGCTCCTTTGATTTGTATTTCT
>WFNM01000055.1 GCA_015488615.1 Sulfurimonas sp. | reverse complement strand
GCATCTTTTACAAACGCGATGTTGTAAGGGTTTTGGATACCAAGACCACTCCCAATAGGTGCAGCAAGTGGCATGATAGCATGAGCACCAGCATCTTCTAAACGCTTCGCCATAATAGGGTCATCAGAAGTGTAAGCCATGATAGTAAAACCATCTTTAGCAAGTACCTTACAAGCTTCAATAGTCTCTAAAACATCAGGGTAAAGAGTTTTCTTAGTATCTCCAATTACTTCAAGCTTGATAAGGTCAATCCCAGTCGCTTCACGAGTAAGTCTAAAAGTAGTGATAGCTTCTTCAGCAGTCACACATCCAGCACTATTTGGAAGAAACTTTACATTTGTTCCTGCAAAAGTATCTCTTAAGTTCTCTTGATCAGGGTCAGTAATGTTAAGACGACGAACTGCAACAGTAATAAGTTCACTTCCTGATGCTAAAGTAGCATCTTTTGTCATCTCAAAAGAGTCATATTTTCCGCTTCCAACGATTAAACGTGAGCCAAGAGTATATTTTCCGATTTTTAGAATGTTATCCATAAAATAGTTCCTATTTATATTAATTAATGATTTATAGCATAAGGAATCTTATAGATTACCAATTCCAGCTATTAAGTCATCTGCTGTAAGCGAAAAATCAGTAGCAGTAACATTATTTCGTTATTTGAACTGTCATTGTTTTGTTTGTATAGTCTTCACTTATGATTTCTATACGGTAGCCAGTTGCAGACCCATCATAAAGTTTTGTTCTTGTTGTATCTATAACATCACCTTGGATATAGACATCATTATAATCAGCATCTATATACTCTTTTGATGTCATCAGATAGCTTGTATCTTTTTCAAGAATAGCAATATTATAATGATTTGAACTTGTTTGTATACCATCCTCAAGATTATTTGTCTTATTATCATCTACATGATAGATAAGAGTAAAGAGCCTATTGGTAAAGCTATCATTATCTTGTGGATTTACACCACCATTAGAAGAATTATTCATAGAAATATCACTGTTTACTTTGCTAGTATCTCTGCACTCTATTATAAAATATTCATCTGCCTTTGAAGTTGTAAGTTTTATATCATCATTTGAACTACATTTGAGAGTTTTTGTAGTGCTTGAACTCACTTGTGTTGTATTCATATCAAAGCCTGAAAGAGACTTATTATAAGTACTAAACTGTGTTGGTGTTGCACCTGCATAAGTATCGCTATCTTGTTGTGCCCAAGCACCGCCACTCATAACATCGTACCAACCAAGTCCAGAGCCACCACCATCATCGTAGAAGTCTCGTAGATTAAGCATTGCATGACCAAGTTCATGGCAAATAACACCAATCGTAGCACTATGGTCTCCATGGTTTGCACCAAAACGCGAGTAAGAACCCGAAGTCTCTCTATCCCCATTATATTTCATAAGTGTCACACCATCAACACTAAGTGTCGAGCCACTATCAAAAGACCAAGCATGTGCCCAGATAGAGTGAGCTACATCATCTCCATAGGACTCTTCTCCTCCAGCTACAATAAAAATAATCTGAATTTCAGAGACATCTAAATCACCATTAGCATTTGTATCAAGTGCTGCAAAATCTACACTATCCACAACTTCAGAGTTCGTAATGGCGTTTGTTATATACGTATCTCTAAAGTTTATATCGTCATACCCACCTGGATGTGCTACTCCCATGTTGATCATGATAACACCATCATTCCTTGTTCCTGAAGTCTCATTTACAGGTACTAAATCTAATTCACCAAGAGATGTCTCTTGATACCATCTAGCTGCTGAGTTTGCAGACTTGTTAAAAAGCTTATCATGCCATAGACTAGCACTAGACTCAGAGTAGTTAGTCCAGTTCATTACAACTACAAGAGTTGGAATATTTTTTTCTAAAACATCTTGTACCGTAATACTAAGCATTTTTAAATCACTATCACCGGCTTTATTTACTGCTTTTACTTCTAAATCATATCTATGATTTGTGAGAGTTTCATAATCAATTTTTGCATTGGTAGTAATCACTCCATTCTTATCTATTTTAAACTGCTGGGAGCCTGTTCCTAAAAGATAGAAGTTTGTAATATTGCTATCCCCACTAGTAGATATTCCTACTGTTCCAACAACTGTTTCTAGTGGGACATTTTCATAAATACTTGTAGAAAAAGTATTTATGACTGGAACAACATCATCTCGATTTTTTATATTTATAGTTACATTATGAGTTGTAGAATGCAGAGAATCACTAGCTGTTAGTTTAAGATTGTAACTATGCACACCACTCTCATAATCAGGAGCAGATTTAAAAAAAAGGTATTTTGTACTAGCATTGTAATCAAATAGATTATTAGATAAGGAGATGGTGATGTTGTCATCATCGGCATCGCTTATTGTATATTGAGTAATATTTGTAGAGTTCTCATAGATAGTAGAAGTGATAGGCCCTGCTATTGTTGGAGCATTATCATTAACATTTAGAAGATTTATACTGATAGTCTGATAACTAATGTTCACACCATCATTAGCTGATACAGTAACACTGTATCTAGATTTATTTTCATAGTCTCCATAGGATTTAAATGAAAGTTCTCCAGAATCTTTATTTACTTCAAATGCAGAGTAACTATTTTCAATGTGGTAAACTAGAGTATTATCATCAGTTGCATTTATATCTATGACTTTTTTGATGTTTTCATACAGTGTTATAGAGGTAGGTGTAGTGAAAATAGGAGAGCTATAATCTATTGTTATCTCTGGGATACTCTGTTCTTTAAGGCTTTTATTAAAGTGAGCATATGCATTTTCTGGAGTTGTAAGATTTTCTTCTAAATAGTTTGCAATCTCCTTATCAAAATTATTTTGCGAGAAAGAAATATATTTTCCATCTAATTTTTTTGTTTTAGTGAAATCAATATCAATACCATTACTCGTATTTTTGTCCTTATCTAAAGTCTGAAGTAACTGAAGGACATTCATAAGTACTTCATCTCTACTGTCTTTAAACTCAGATAAATCTAATGGTGTGATAATAGGTGCAATCTTCGTATAACCTAAATCTAAAATAGTGCTATTTGTCTCATCGGTAATGAAAAAGTTTATTGAACTATTTTTATTACATGTAAAGTTTCCTTGAGCAGTTGTAGTACCGTGCTCTGTTTTCTCTAATCCATAAGAGTCATAAAAAGAGCAGACATAAGAGAGTCCTGAAACAGGACTATCTAAGAACAGACCTGTCATCTCACTTGAAGTATAAGTTGTATATGGAGTCGGAGTCGGAGTTGAGTTTGGAGCTGGAACTGTTGTTGAAGTTGGAGCCGAATCTCCATTTTCTCCGCCACCACAACCAACTAGAAGAAGTACAAAAAGAGTAGAAAAAGTTAAACGATAAAGGGTCATATATATCCTTTTTAAATATTAAAAAAATAGTATCTTTGTGTTCTAATCTACAACTTAGCAATTTCCGCTATCAAATCATCTGGTGTAAGGGAAAAATCAGCACCTGTGTAGTTTTTTGCAAGTCTAGTGTGTGCTAGCGAGGCATTAATGGTTGCACTTAGTGGTGGATATCCCTGCGCTAATAGTGAACCGATTAAGCCACTCAGTACATCTCCGCTTCCACCTTTAGCAAGGGATGATGTTCCATGTGGATTGATATAAAAGTTTTTGTTAAGTCCTATGATAACATTCGCTCCTTTAAGAAGTAGCACGATGTCAGGATATTTTTCACAAAAAAGTTCTATATATTTAAAACGTTGTTCTTGTAACTCTTCTATGTTAATGTCTGCTAAATCTGTAAATTTTAAAAGGGCAATAAACTCTTTTGGATGCGGGGTGAAAACTACATTCTTGCGTTGAAGAAGTTTTTTTAAGATAGGCATAGAAAAGATATCTGCATCTCCAACAAGAGAAAAACCATTATCTAGAAAAGCATCCATCTCTTTTTCTGAGAATGCAGAGCCTAAACCCATACCAAGAGCTAATGCAGTAGTGTTGCTAGGGAGTTCTAAAGAGTGCATGATGGCATTAGGAAGCTTCATATTTTGTTCTCCTACAAGTGACACTAGTCCAGCACCAAAACGCAGAGCAGCCTTTGCACTTAAAGTACTCGCTCCTATTTTCTCTCCACAAGCGAGTGAAAGATGTCCATAAGTGCCCTTATGTGTATCTTTCTGTGAGCGATAAGGAAGTTTTAAATCCTCTTCATCGAGTAGCTGCCAGTTCGATTCGATTTCATAAATATCGCGGGTGACACCAAGGTCTAAAACTTTTATATCCCCAACAAACTCTTTGGCACTATCGTTAAAGAGAGATTTTTTTAGTGCACCCATTGTTAGTGTAGTATCGGCTCTAAAACTATTAGAGTCACACTCTCCATTAACACGAAGTCCTGAGGGTATATCGCATGAAATTTTATAGCCATTTAATTTGTTAAGTGTTTGCATAACAGATTTAGACTCAACATCTAAAGAACCCTTAAATCCTGTACCAAAGATAGCATCAACAATGATATCACAGTCATTAAGGTAAATAGTGCGTTTGACATGAATAGCATGAGCTCTTCTGTCTTGGAGTTTAGCCATCTCAGACTTAGGCTCTTTAAGTATAAATATCTCAACTTCGTAATCCTTGTAGAGTAAACGCGAGAGGGCAAGACCATCAGCACCATTGTTGCCACTTCCACACACGACAAGAACTTTAGAATTTTTAGGAAATTTTGCACGAATATAGTCAGCCATACCATCTGCTGCATGCTCCATTAGTATATCTTCACTAAGACCAAAATCTTCATAACAGCGTTTATCTAAAAAGCCAACTTCATCAAACAGTTTTTGCATTACAAACTCCTATTAGAGTAATTATAGTATAATGTGGCTATGAATTATAAAGAAATAGCACAAGAGACTTTAAATATAGAGGCACATACGTTACTAAACGCAGCAACACTAGTTGATGATGTGTTTGATAGAGCGGTCGATGTGATACTCAAGTGTAAGGGTAAACTTATCATTACTGGTGTAGGAAAGAGTGGACTTATCGGTGCAAAAATGGCAGCAACATTTGCCTCTACTGGAACACCGAGTTTTTTTCT
>WFNM01000054.1 GCA_015488615.1 Sulfurimonas sp. | reverse complement strand
CATTTTACAAATCCACTCTACTTAGAGAGTGGTCGTATTTTAGAGCCTTACGACATCGCTTACGAAACATACGGCACTCTAAACGATGATAAAAGTAATGTTATAGTAGTTTGTCATGCCCTCACAGGAAGTCACCATGCAGCGGGTACTTATGAAGATGAGAACAAGTCTGGTTGGTGGGATGGGTTTATAGGAAGTGGTAAAGCACTCGACACTGACAAGTACTTCGTTATCTGCTCCAATGTCATCGGTTCTTGCTTTGGCTCTACAGGTCCTATGTCGACAAGACACCCCTACCACGATGAGTACCGCTACAAGTTTCCAGTCGTCAGTATAAAAGATATGGTAAAAGCACAACGCATACTTTTTGACCGTCTTGATATTCATAGAGTTGAGGCTATCGTAGGTGGAAGCATGGGTGGTATGCAAGCTCTTCAGTTTGCCATCCACTACCCAAATTTTGCGAATAAAATCATCTCTCTAGCAGCTACACATGCAACACAACCTTGGGCTATCGCATTTAACAAGGTTGCTCAAGAGGCAATACTTAAAGACCCTGATTTTAAGCAAGGATACTATGATTCTGAGGTCATAAAAGAGCAAGGCCTATCCGGTATGGCTGTTGGTCGTATGGCAGGACATATTAGCTTTCTTTCGCCTGAGTCCATGCGTGAAAAATTCGGACGTGAGTACAAACGAACAGATGGGCTCTATGAGCTTTTTGGAAAGTTTCAAGTAGAGTCTTACCTAGAGTATAATGGTGCGAACTTTAGTAAGTGGTTTGATCCACTAGCTTATCTCTACATCACTAAAGCTATCAATATCTATGATCTTTCTCGTGGCTTTGATACACTTGAAGAAGCACTCACTCGTATTACAGCGGATCTGCATCTTATCAGCTTTAAGAATGATGTACTCTTTAAAAACTTTGAAATGAAAGAGATAGCAGATGCTCTTACAAACATCAAAAAAACAAACTTTAGCTACATGGATGTAGAGAGTGACTATGGTCACGATGCCTTTCTTGTAGAGCTAGAAAAATTTGACACCTATGTAAAGGATATACTCAATGGCTAAGATAAACTTTGAAACAAAACTCGACAATGCAAAAAAGACACTAGAGACACTTATGAGTCCAGAGATTACACTTGAAAATAGTGTCAAGGCTTATGAGGCTGGCATGAAAGAGCTTCAAGGGGCACAAAAGATTCTCGAAGATGCAAAGATAAAAATCCAAGAGATAAAAGCAAGCTAAATGAGAGCTGCTGTTCTTCAGTTAAATGCACAGGGCATGAGCTCGACAAAACTCTATAACCATATACGCATCGCACATAAAAAAGGTGTAAAAGTACTACTCCTTGGAGAATATGTCCTCAACCCTTTCTTTAAAGAGCTCCAGAGTATGTCTCTGAGCATGATAAAAGAGCAGGCTGATCATCAGATAAAAGTACTCAAAGAACTCTCTAATACCTACAAGATGACTATAGTTGCTCCATTAATACTAGTGAAAAAAAAAGAACTCTATAAAACTATAGCTAAATTCGCACCCTCTTCTACCTCTTACTATGAGCAGCAATTACTAATAAACTATACACACTGGAATGAAGAAAAGTTTTTTGCAAATGCAATCACTGAACTTCAAACACCAATGGTTTTTAGTGTAGATGGATTTAAGTTCGCAGTTTTAGGTGGATTTGAGCTGCACTTTGATGAAATATTTGCTACGCTCAAAAGTAAAAAAGTTGACTGCATTTTAGTACCAAGTGTTGCAACATTTGACTCTTATGAGCGATGGAAAGCACTTATCGCTACTCGTGCATTTACACACAACTGTTATATTTTACGAGCAAATAGAATTGGGGAGTATCAAGATAGTGAGTTCTCATGGCGTTTTTATGGAGATTCCGTTCTTGCCTCACCCAATGGTGATATACTTGAACACCTTGGAAACAAAGAGGAACTTATGATAGTTGATATGAACCACTCAGATGTAGTCCATGCACGACGTTCTTGGGGATTTAGTGAAGCTATAAATAAAAGGATAAAATCATGATGCAATATTTTCACAGACAGGTACAACTTTGGGGTGAAGAGACTCAAGCCTCACTTCAGAGCAAAAAAATAGCTATTGTTGGAGCTGGAGGTCTTGGCTCTTCTCTCGCGTTTGCTCTAGGGGCGAGTGGAATCGGTGAAATTCATATGATAGACTTTGATGAAGTGAGCCTACACAATATCCATAGACAGATAGCTTTTAAAGTCGGTGATGAGGGAAAGAACAAAGCCCTTATAAACGCAGAGCTTATCGAGGCAAGATGCCCTTATACAAAAGCTATAGCACACAACTGTGACTTTAAAGCATGGAGTGAGAAGAGTATAGAGGTAGACTTAATCATAGATGCCACTGACAATCTCCCAACTCGTGGAGATATCAATACCTATGCAAAAAGTATTAAAATGCCTTGGCTTTATGGAAGTGTAGAGGCTTTTCATGGTCAAGTCTGTTTTATTGATGAGTCATCGTTTAATGATGCGTTTAAGATAGTAAATAAGACTCCAGCAGGAATAGCAGCACCAATAGTAATGCATATAGCTTCACTCCAAGCAAATCTTGCACTGCGTTTCTTAGCTGGTCTTTCCGTAAAAAAAGACATGCTCTACTACCTTTTCTTTAACGAAGAGGGAGAGATGGTAACCCAAAAATTTGGACTACCAAAAGCGAGTTAATCCTCGCTCAAACGCCACTATCTGAAGTGACCTACAAGTCCTACAAAAACACCAGAATTATCCATGCTTCCACCAACATTAGCAACATCACCGCCTCTGATGTTAAAGTAAGTCTCTCTGTATCCAAACTCTAAACCAAGATCGGTCTGTTTATTATATTGCATCATCATATTCATTTTCACGGAATAGTCGTAAATATTTGAATCTGCAAATATAAGTGATTTTAGGTCACCTTCAATAGTAATTTGCAGCTCTTCATCTTTATCCATTAAATCATATCTAGACTTTAAAAAGACCATCGGAATAGTATCACCACCATTGTCATTAAATTCTAAGCCATCAATGATAGTAGCACTATAATTAAACTCAAACTTCTTCATGCCAAGCCCTATACCAATAGAAGGGTAATCATCCTCTTCAAAGTACTCATAGTATGCAAAAGCTTCATATGTGTTCATAACTAAGCGGCTATTATAATATGTATTATTAATAGTTACAAGAGGAATTTGTTTTTCTATATAATCAATAATGCTATTTATAGTTTGTCCAGCATCAATATGAATAAGAGACTGGCCAAGCGTACTATTTCTAGAAATTTCCACACGAATGGTAGGTGCATACCTTATATCAGAGTTTATCTCAGTCCAAGCATAAAAATTTGTAGTTGCTCCATGCTCTATTACTGCACTTGATCCTTTCCAAGTCTCTTTTTTATAAATTAAATTACCGTTTGCACCAGCAAAGTGAAGTCCACTCCCAACATCTATCTCTAACTCTAATGCATGAAGAGAGAAAAAGCTCAACAGACTTGCTAATAAAACCATTTTTTTCATTGATATACCTTATTATTTTAGTATAGCAAAAATACTATAAAGTAGAAATTTATATTGTACTAACAAGTAGGTAATGTGATACTTTTGTGTGATTATTTCACAAAGGACATTACACAATTTTCTATTATTTTATGAAACATTTATATTTCCTTCTACTCAACCTCAACAAAACTAGTCCCATCCCCACGAGGAATAACCTTTATCTGCAAAGGTATCCGCTCTTTCAAGGCTTCCACATGCGAGATGACACCAACCATTTTTCCACCACTTTGTAGAAGATTTAAGGCATTTAACGCAGTCTCTAAACTCTCTTCGTCTAGTGTACCAAAACCTTCATCTAAAAAGAGTGAATCAATGGCTATCTTTTGGCTTGCAAGTTCTGAAAGTCCTAAAGCAAGTGCTAGACTTACTATGAAGCTTTCTCCACCTGATAGTGTACTTACAGGGCGGATTACATTCCCTTGGTACGCATCAACTACTTCAAGCTCTAAGAGTTTTTCTTGGTTTCTTGCTAGAGTGTAACGAGAACTTAAAATATTTAGATGCTGATTTGCTAAGTTTATGAGCTGATCTAGTGTTATGCCTTGTGCAAATTTTTTAAACTTTGTTCCATCTGCTGAGCCTACTAGTTCGTTTAATTTTACCCAGACTTTAAAAGACTCTTTTTTCTTTTCTAAGGATGCTATTCGTTCTTTATGCTTATCACTATTTTCTTGGTTAAGTTCTAACTCTTTTTTGTCACTTCCTATACTCTCTTGCAGAGCATCTACTTTTTGTCCTAGTAGTGCCTGCAAAACCTCTAGTTCTTCTATAGGCTTATCACTTAGAGACTCTTTCTCATGTTCTTGTAGTTTTTTTACAGTTTCAGTTTTAAGAGTTTTCGTTTGTTTATATCTATCTTCTATCGTATTACAAAGAAGAGTTAACTCTTCTTTTTCATTTTTATCAAGCATTGCATTTTTGAGTTCCTCTGCATCTTTAAAATCAT
>WFNM01000053.1 GCA_015488615.1 Sulfurimonas sp. | reverse complement strand
GTACTTCATACTTTGATCGTAAGTCATACTTTTATCCCGATAGTCCAACTGCTTATCAGATTACTCAGTTTTATACACCTGTAATCCAAAATGGTACTTTAGATATCACATTAGCAGATGGCAAGGAAAAAACTATTCGTGTTGGTTTTGCCCACATTGAAGCTGATGCTGGAAAAAACATTCACGAAGGTGACATCTCAAAAGTAGACCTCAATCGTGCAGGAACTCCTTTACTTGAGATAGTGACCGAGCCTGATATGAGAAGTGCTGAAGAAGCAGTGCTTTATCTTAAAAAACTCCACTCTATCATTCGTTATCTTAATATCGGTGATGCAAATATGCAAGAGGGGTCATTCCGTGTGGATGTAAATGTTTCTATACGACCAAAAGGTGATGAGAAACTCTATACTCGCGTTGAAGTTAAAAATATCAACTCATTTAAGTTCATAGAAAAAGCTATTGAAGTAGAAGTAAGACGCCAGAGTGAAGCTTGGGAAGATGGCATTTATGATGAAGAAATTTGTCAAGAGACTCGTCTTTATGATCAAGAAAAAAATGAGACTCGAAGTATGCGAGGTAAAGAGGAAGCGGCTGATTATCGTTACTTTCCTGAACCAGATCTGCTTAAAGCAGTCGTGACAGATAAGATGTTTGAACAGTATTCCAAAATCCCTGAACTTCCAGATGCTAAACGCACGAGATTTGTAAGTGAGTTTGGTCTTAGTACTTATAATGCTGATGTTATCACGGCAAATATCGAAATGGCACACTTTTTTGAGATTATGATGAAAGAAGAGGGTGTTAGTGCTAAAACTGCAGCATCACTTCTTACAGTAGAAATGCCAGCACGTTTAAAAGGGGATGTAAATATCTCTAACTCTCCAGTAAATGCTGAGAAATTAGGCTTTTTAGCAAAACGAGTTGATGATAAGACTATCTCAGGTAAGGCTGCTAAAGATGTACTTGATGCTCTTATGGAAGATATTGATGCTGATGTAGATGTTACTATAGAAAAACTAGGGCTGAAGCAGGTAACTGATATGGGAGCTATTGAAGCTATCTGTGATGAGATTATCGCTGCGAACCCTGAAAAAGTGGAACAGTATCAAGGTGGAAAAGAGAAACTCTTTGGTTTCTTTGTCGGTCAAACTATGAAAGCTTCAAAAGGAACAGCGAATCCTCAAGTAGTCAATGAAATCCTCAAAGCCAAACTAGGATAAAAGATGCTAAAAAAACTGATAATAGATTTCGCATTTTATCTTCAAACATCGAAATCCTATCAGGCACGTAAGCATTTTTATGAAAATCTTTTAAATAACAACAAGTATAAATACAAAAAATATCTCGATATTTTTATGATTTCTCTTATATTTACAAGTGTTGCAGTACTTATTCGTGAAGTTAAACACCCAATTCACGACTATATGTTTTACTTTAACAGTTATGTTATCTCCATTATATTTTTTATAGAGTATCTTTTTCGTTTTTGGATATATAGTAGTATAAGTAAGACTATTGTTGATAGAGCAGAGCATGATAGTTTTTTATCCCGTGATATAAATCTTTTTAAGGCTTTTAAAAAGATAATAAAAGTAAAACTCTCTTATATTTTTTCTATAACTGCTATAATAGACCTTTTAGCCGTGATGCCTTTTTTCCATGAATTACGGCTATTGCGACTCTTTATACTATTTCGTGTTTTTAAGCTTTTTCGTTATGCTAATAGTTTTCAGACACTTGCTTCTGTTTTAGCAAGTAAAAAGTTTGAGTTTTTCACACTAGCTATTTTTGCTTCTGTAGTTATCTTTGTTTCCTCTGTCCTCATCTATGTTATGGAGGCAAATAATCCAAATTCACCTATAAATACTATGTTCGAAGCATTTTACTGGTCTATAGTTACTATCTCAACGGTAGGATATGGGGATGTAGTGCCTATTACATATGAGGGAAGAATCGTTGCATTAGTTGTAATTATTGCTGGTATTGCAGTATTAGCATTTACGACCTCTTTAGTTGTTTCTGCATTTACAGAAAAGATAGATGAGATTAAAGAGATTAAAACGGTAGAGGATATTACAAAATTAAAAAGCTTTTATCTTATTTGTGGATATGAAAAATTAGCACAAGATGTTGCAAAAAAATTGCAAAAACATGGAAACTCTATCATTGTTTTAGATACAGATGCACAGAGGATTGCTACTGCAAAAAGTGATTGTTTAACTGCACTACTGTATGATCCTGGAGAGATGCAAAGTTATAAAAAATTGAATATCAATCTTGAAAAACAGGTCAAGGCAGTGCTATGTTTACGCGAAGATGATGTGGCAAATGTTTATACTGCATTAACGGTTCGGTCACTCTCAAAGGAGATACATATTCTCTCTCTTCTTATGGAAAATTCAAACCGAAGAAAGCTTGAGTATGCTGGAATAAATAAACTAGTTTATCCTCAAGAACTCATAGGTCTTATCACTAAAGAGTTAGTTGGACAACCTGTAGCATTTGAAGTGATTCATGAGCTGAGAAGTGAAACCTCAAATGTAAATATTACTGAGATTTTAATATCTCAGAGAATTTCAGAGATTTACTCTATCGTCGGAGAATTGGGAAATAAAAACTTTCGTGTAGTACTTCTTGGAGTCTATAAGAAAAATAGAGGGCATTTTTATTTTAATGCGCTAGAAAGCACTCTTTTAGAAACAGGAGACTTTTTACTTGTAATAGGATATAAGGTCTTTATCAAAGAGTTCGAACAGCATCTTCATACAAGGGTAAATAATGAGTGATACTACAGCACTACTATTTGGTTTTAATAATTACTCTATTGAAATACTTAAAAATGTTGAAAACCAGTATGATAATGTAAAAATTTATTCTCTTCACGAGGAGGATACAAAAATAGATAATTACACTATAGGGCATTTTGATTTAAGTGATAACTGGCAAAAAATGGAAGATGATATAAATATAGAAAAATCTGTAGCTTTTTGTGTTTTAGAAGAGACTGCTGAAAATGTTTTTTTAGTTATCTCTCTTAGATCTACTTATGAAGATCTCTCTATTATTGCAGTGGCATCACACAAAGAGGATGCAAATAAACTTCTTATGGCAGGAGCAAATAAAGTTATTCCTTTGGTAGAGACTACAGCAGACATTATCACTAATATGCTTGAAAACCCAATCTCTAACGATGTTTTACATGAGATACTTTATGAAGAGAGTGCACTGAAAATTGCACAGATTAAGATAGGTAAAGAGAGTCACTTTAAGGATGAAGAGCTCTCAAGTATTGACTGGAGTCATTATAATGGTATTATAGTGCTTTCAGTGATGCATAAAGATATGAAGAGTGAGTTTATCTACTCTTCAAAAGCAAAACACCATGTAATTCAAGAGGAAGATGTGCTTGTTGTTGTGGGATACGAGAAAGATATACAAGAGTTTGAAAAAAGAATAGGGAGCCATAGATATGTCAGTTGGAATAATTGGAGCTGGTAAGTGGGGCAGTGCTTTAGCCTTCGCCTTCTCAGAAAAAAATGATGTACTTATTACATCAAGAACACCAAGGAAGTTAGTAAACTTTGTCTCTTTAGAAGAGATTCTTAAATGTGAGTATCTTGTAATTACAGTACCCGCACAACAAATAGCTAGTTGGTTAGCAGAGAATTTCAGTTTCACTGGACAGAAGATACTTGTTGCTTCAAAGGGAATAGAAGCGAGTAGTGGTCGTTTTTTGAATGAGATATATGAGAAGTATGTTCCCTCTGAAAATATTGCATTTCTCTCAGGTCCTTCTTTTGCTGTTGAGGTACAAAAGTCTCTTCCAACAGCTCTTGTTGTAAACTCTTTAAATGCACAAGTTGCAAGAGAGTTTGCAGGACTTTTTCCATCATTTATAAAAGCGTATACTTCAAATGATGTAGCAGGTGCAGAGGTAGCAGGGGCCTATAAAAATGTCATAGCAATTGCTGCTGGAATATGTGAAGGTTTAGGACTTGGAAACAATGCTGCAGCTGCACTTATCTCTCGTGGACTTATAGAGATGGAGCGTTTTGGTTTAGCTCATGGGGCAAAGAGTGAGACTTTTATGGGTCTTGGTGGAGCGGGAGATCTTTTTCTTACAGCATCTTCTTCTATGAGTCGTAACTTTCGTGTTGGGCTAGGTATATCAAAAGGAAAATCTCAAGAGGAGATACTTGAAGAACTTGGTGAAGTAGCAGAGGGGATAGGCACAACTTATGCCATCCATGAGCTTTCAAAAACAAGTGACTTGTATCTACCAATTGCTAAAGAGGTTTATGAGATGTTAGAGGGTAAATCTCCACAAGCTTCCCTTAAAGACTTACTTTCTCAATGATACATACTTTAGAAGAGTTAAGAAGTGGTTTGCTTCTTGGTATAAAAAAGTTAAAAATAGTTGAAAACTTAGAAGAATTTCCAGAGGAAATATTTTCCCTTGCAGAGAGTTTAGAATTTCTTGATCTAAGTGGCAATAAGTTGTATAGTCTGCCAGACTTAAGTCAGCTTAAAAAACTTCAGATTGCCTTTTTCTCCAACAATCTTTTTACGAAAATGCCCTCTGCATTTAAAGAGTGTACAGAACTCTATATGCTTGGGATGAAAGCAAATAAAATTGAAAAATTTGATGAGGATATTTTGCCACTCAGTATAAGTTGGCTTATCCTCACCGATAACAGACTTAAAAAACTTCCAGACTCCATAGGAAAACTCACAAAAATGCAGAAGTTTCCTCTTGCTGGAAATCAGCTAGAAACACTGCCATCAACTATGCAAGCGATGAAAAATTTAGAGCTTATCCGTCTCTCTGCAAATAATTTTAAAGAGTTGCCAAAATGGCTTTTAGAACTGCCAAAGTTAGCATGGATGGCATTTAGTGGTAATCCCTGTTCAATCTCTAAAGAGACAAATATTAAAGTACTTGCAATGCAAGACTTAGAACTTGATAAGCTACTAGGTGAGGGTGCTTCAGGAAAGATATATAGAGCACACTCAAAAGAGCTTAACAAAATAGTCGCTGTAAAACTTTTCAAAGGTGCTGTTACAAGTGATGGCTATGCAAAAGATGAGATGAATGCATGTATAAGCATAGGAGAACATCCCAACCTCATAAAAGTCTTGGCTAGATTAGAGCATAAGCATTTAGGTTTAGTACTTGAGTTTATAGACTCTGCATTTAAGAACCTAGGTAATCCTCCAAACTTTGAGACCTGTAGTCGTGATACTTATAAAGAGGGACTACGATTTACTGTAGAAGAGGTGCAAAAGATAGCACAAAAAATAGCTTCAGTTTGTGCTCATCTTCATGCACACTCTATTATGCATGGTGACCTTTATGCTCATAATATTTTGATAAATGAAAAAAAGTATTGTTACTTAGGTGATTTTGGTGCTGCGAGTTTTTATGAGAAGGGGAATGAACTTTATGAAAAAGTAGAAGTTCTCGCATTTGGAAATCTGCTTGAAGACCTACTCTCACGAGTATATGAGAGAGAATCAGAACTTTACATGAAACTAAGTTATCTACAATCTAACTGTCAAAAACAAGAGAGTTTATCAAGACCTCTTTTTATTGATATACTCAAGAACCTATAAATGCAAACAACTCTAAAACAAGTAAAAAAGATACTATTTGCATTTCTTATTGGAGGAGCTTTTTTTGGACTAGCCTTAGGTTTTTTCACACACCAGCAGTCTATTTTAGTTGGATTAATTGCTTTTTTAGTAACACTTTGGACCAACGGGGGCTTACCATTAGCAATAGTCTCACTTCTTCCTATGATACTCTTTCCTATGTTCGGGCTTCTTGGTGTGAAAGCTACTACTATGAACTATTCGCATCCTATTATTTATCTCTTTTTAGGTGGATTTTTACTAGCGATTGCTGTCGAAAAAATAGAGTTGCATCGCTATATTGCTGATAAAATATTAGGATTTTTTCCAAGTACACCAAGGGGCATCATCTTCTCTCTTGTCCTTACTTCAGGCTTACTGAGTTCTATCCTCTCTAACACAACAACAACACTTTTACTCATCTCAATAGCACTCTTTTTAAGTGATGATGTGCGTCTAAAGATGCGTTTTGCATTGGCTATCGCTTATGGGGCAAATGTAGGTGGAATTATTACGCCTATTGGAACGCCACCAAACCTTATACTGTATGGGATAATGAATGATAAGGGCTTAGAAACACTTAGCTTTTTTAAATGGGTAGGCATGGTTTCGCCTTTAGCTTTTGTGATGCTTATAGTAGTAGGCTTTTTACTCTCGATAGGTGTGAGTGAATGTAAGATACAAAGAGACAAAGTCAAACATATACTCGATACAAAACAAAAAAAAGTACTAACACTTCTTGGAGCATTAGTTCTCACTCTTTTTGTAAACGCACCTATAAAACCTTACTGGTCAGGTCTTGGAATGAGTGAACCTCTCATACTTCTCGGCTTCGGACTTATGCTTTTTTTACCATATCTTAATATATTAGATTGGGATGAAGATAGCAAGAAAGTACCCTATAAAATTATGTTTCTTTTTGGAGCAGGTTTTAGTATTGCTAAGGCATTTGGCGCGACTGGTCTTGCTGATGCTGTTGCTAATGACCTTTTAGCCATCACAGACTTATCTCCTATCATTTTACTACTAGTGGTTGCTTCACTCATCACCTTTACAACTGAAATAACATCTAACACAGCACTCATCTCAATAATGCTCCCTGTCATCTATGCAATAAGTGTACAGTCCGGAATAAACACAACCCTCTTTATGATGGTAGCAACTGTATGTGCCTCTTATGCCTTCATGCTCCCTATAGCCACAGCACCAAATGCCATTGCAATGAGTAGTGGGGCAGTAAAAGTGAGTGATATGATTCGTTATGGTGTCATACTCAACTTCATAGGTATCGCATTTATAGTGCTCATCGCTGAGTACTTTTGGAAAGGGCTTCTCTAGTACGACTGTTTATGCTAATATATCAAAAAAACTAAGGAAAAAGAATATGATAGTACATGTAGTAATGTTTAAACTTGAAGAAGAAGATAAAAAGGCAAGTCTTGTTAAAATAAAAGTAATATTAGAACAGCTTCCAAAAAAAATAGAAGAACTTATCTCTATGGAAGTTGGCATTAACTTTGATGAGAGCCAGAGAGCATATGATCTCTCTTTATACTCTACATTTAAAACTAAAGAGGATCTTAAAGCTTATGCAGTACATCCTGCTCATTTGAAAGCTGTAGACTTTATAAAGAGTGTTACACTAGAGTCTAAGGTAGTTGACTATGTAAAATAGCAATTCAGACTTAAAAAGTGTTAAGTCAATGTTAAAGAAAAAAAAAGTTAAAGTAGAGTTTATAATACTCATGTATAATGTTAACAAATAAATAATAAAGGAAAAACTTATGAATGAACCAGAATTAGAAGATATTGGAGATTATAGTACTCTTAAAGGAAGTAAGAAAAAAGGTGTTTGGATCGTTATTGTTGTTGGATTACTTATCGGAGCTGTTTATGTTGTGTTAAGTAGTAAATATTCTAAAGTTGATGATAGCATAAAGATTCACGATCCAATCCAAAAAGTGAAACTTGCTAACTAAAAAATGGTATTATTATACTAAAATAATTATAAGGTATTTAATATGCTCACGACAATCATAGGCATTTACACTCTCTATGTTCTTATCAACATTTACACAAGTGTTATGCAGATAGGCTATATAAACCAAGCAAAACGAAAAAGTGCGGTTTTACTCTCCGCTAGTGAGTTTTTAAAAGCTGGTAACTATGCCGTTGCAAAAGAGAAACTCTCACTTGTGAGTACTTTTTTTGATTACTTTGTCTTTATCGCTTGGATGGGTTTTGGTGTGAGATATTTACAAGAAAACATCTTTTTTGATAATGCAGCACTTTTGAATATAGCTATTGTTATGGGATTTGTTGTGATAAACTCTCTACTTTCTCTACCATTTGGCTACTATGAAAAGTTTGTTTTAGACAAAAAGTTTGGCTTTAATAAGTCGAGTTTAGGACTTTGGATAAAAGATACACTTATCTCTTTTGCGATGACCCTTGTATTTGGCTCTTTAGTTGTCTACGGTATCTTTATAATTATCACTAACTTCACACTTTGGTGGTTATGGAGTTTTGTCTTTATCTTTGCCGTAGTGATTCTGATAAATATGCTTTATCCTGCATTTAGAGCGACATTTTTTGATAAGCTCACACCACTTGAGGATGAAACATTAGATAGTGAGATAAAAAGACTTATGGATATGACAGGTTTTGTGAGTAGTGGCGTTTTTGTAAGTGATGCAAGTAAACGTGATGCAAGACTCAATGCCTACTTTGGTGGTTTTGGTAAGGCTAAACGTGTGGTACTTTTTGACACACTTATAGAAAAGCTTACTACAAAAGAACTTCTTGCAGTTCTGGGACATGAGCTGGGACACTTCGCACATGGTGATATCTATAAAAATATTGGTCTTGTTGGTATTATGCTTTTTAGTATGTTCGCTATTTTTGGCAACCTTCCTGAGTCTCTTTATATGGAAATGGGTTTGAGTCCTGAGCCTTATGTACTCATGATATTGCTTATGCTTTTTATGCCAGTTCTAGGTTTTATTATGATGCCGATAATGGGAATAGTGAGTAGACATAATGAGTATGAAGCAGATAAGATGGGAAGTGAATTAGGTGGTCCAGCAGGAGCGATAGAACTCGCAAATGCTCTACAGAAGTTAGTGACTGAAAACAAAAGTTTTCCACTCTCTCATCCTCTCTATATCTTTTTTCACTACACACATCCTCCTGTAATGGAGAGACTTCGTGAACTTGGAGTAGATATTCAAAGTGGTGATAAGAGTGCTTTAGAGGGAAAATGCGAAATAAATATATAGTTCAAGAACTATTAGCTGAGATCACTAAAGAGCTCTCCCCTTTTATAGAAAGAGCCTCTCGTGAAGCACAACTTCTCTTGATGGCACATCTGCATAAAGATGAACTTTGGTTGATGATGCATAGAAATCAGGAAGTTGAGAGCCTGGAAGAGCTTTTCTCTTGGGTAGAGCGTCGTAAAAAGAGTGAACCTTTTGAATATATCACTCAAAATGTAAGCTTTTACTCCGAAGAATTTTTTATCAAAGAGGGTGCTTTAATCCCTCGCCCAGAAACTGAACTCCTTATAGATGAAGTAAAAAAATATGCACTTAATGTTGATGCTTCTTTACGGTTTGCAGAGGTTGGGATAGGGAGTGGTATTATCTCTATTATGCTTGCACTTTACTATAAAAATGCTTCCTTTATTGCAGTAGATATTTCGCAAGATGCACTTGACATTGCAAAGATAAATATTGAAAGGTTTGGTCTAGCTGATCGGATAGAGTTACGTTTAGGTTCTCTTCTTGAACCTATAAGCGAAGACATAGACTATCTTGTTTCAAATCCACCTTATATTGAAAATGGTATAGAGCTAGAGTCAAATCTCTCTTACGAGCCTCAAAATGCTCTCTTTGGCGGAACTATAGGTGATGAAATCATTAAAGAGTTACTTGATGAAGTCTTAAAGAGAGAGATTAAGTTCTTTAGTTGTGAGTTTGGTTATGATCAAAAAGATAAAATACAGAACTACTTAGAAGATAAAAAATATAAGAATTTAGATTTCTACAAAGATTATAGTGATTTTGATAGGGGTTTTACATTGAAGGCAAAAATTTGAAAAAAAATATATATATAGATTTTACATACTTTATTCTCCTTGCAGCATCATTTGGTGCTGTTATAGTATTAGGTGCTTTTGTTGCACCTGTAATTTTCAACACGGACAAAATCCTTGTTGGGGTGCTTCTAGATAACTATAATGCAGGTATAATTATGGGTGAGATATTTCATAGATTTTCATATTGGATCTATATTTTAGCACTCTATGTTATACTCTATGAAGGTGCTTCATATAAAAGCGGTAGCCGTGATGCTATTACATTCGCAGCTGCTGTCACAGTAGTTTTTTCTTCTTTGATGTTTAGTAGTATATATGCACCAAAGATTTTAGAGATGCAAGCTATGGGTAGAGAAGCAACACAGAGTGATACATTTGAAAATATTCACATAGCGAGTGAAATAGACTTTAAACTTCTAGCTGTAGCACTTTTAGTTCTTTTTGTTCGACGTTTGATGCTTCTCAAAATTTAGTTTTTCGGCTTTAAAAACTTTTTGAGTAGTGGAATGGTTGAGATAATCTTTACCTTATCAGAGACTATATCTGAGAGTAATGTTTCAAAAAGAGTAGTATAGATATCTTCATAAACATCTTTAACATTCATGACTTAATGAAAAATACAGGGGTCTGAAAAGTACTTGAAAGTGTGCTATATTGGGAGTAAACAAAGATTTATTTATAAATAGCTGTAAAAAACTGCAAAAATATGTCCAAGTTGTCAAAAAAACAATACGAAAAAGATAGGTATTAGACGAGGAATTCAGAGATATAGATGTAACAATTGTAATAAAAAATTTCAATCCTAAAGAAGACCTAAAAACTTACAAGAAATCATCTTTAAAAAGTATGTATATCGTAGGCAAATTTTAAAAGATTACAGACAACTGCTTCAGAGACTTTTAAACTTAGGATATGAAATAAAAGCCATCACTATTGATGCTAAGAGAGGCTTATATAAGGCTTTTAAAGATTATCCAGTATAAATGTGTCACTTTCATCAGAAAAAGGTTATATAAAGATACATAACAATACACCCAAGATTAGAAGCTGGTAAAGATCTTCAAAAAATTATGTACAATTTAACATCAACGACTCAAAGAATCATTTACTCATCAAAAACTTGTATCAGCTTACAAGAGTTTAAAAACAAATCTACCTTATCTTTTTACTTACAAAAATTATAAGGAATATAAAATTCATAATGGATTTAGTCAAAGTTTGAAGTTGAAAATGCTTGATGACTACTTAGTAAGTTATAAGAAAAAAATGATGATTTAGACCCCCGTATTTTTCATTAAGTCACATTCCAATAAGGAAGATGTATTAAAAGGTTTGCTGAACATTGCCAAAATTCTTAACACTCCTTTAACACTTTCTTAGCTAAAATAATTTCTATATTACCTAGTAGGAAACTCTATGCATACTTTTAAAATTATTTTTATTTTATCCACTTTTGTTAGCTCTTTACTCTTTGGAAACAGCTCTTACTCTCAGGCAATAAAAGAGAAAAAAATTTATCCTATGGGGAAGCTCATTCATACGAAACATTGTGCTGCACTTGATGCTAAAAAGTATGGAAATTATGATGTTTTACTGAGGGATATCCAAGAAAAACATATATGTTCGAAGCTCTCTGCGAAACACTCTGAAGCTTTAGCTATTTATCTGTGGGATAAGAAAAATTCTGTAGAAGATATACCTAAGATAACTGTCACAAAAGAGGATAAATGCCCTGTTTGTGGGATGTATTTACATTACTATCCAAATTGGGTGGCTCGTATTACTTACTCAAAAGAGGAGGTTTACTCCTTTGATGGCATCAAGGATATGCTGAAGTTCTATTTTAATAATGAAAAGGGCATAAAAAGTGTTTGGGTGCAAGATTATTATACACTTAGAACACTCGATGCTAAAAAGGCTTTTTATGTCATTGGTAGTGATGTTTTAGGACCAATGGGGAATGAACTTATTGCATTCGCAACATTAAAAAGTGCAAAAAACTTCTCACTTGAACATAAGGGAAAAAAAGTGTTTCCTTTTAATAAATTAACTGAAAAGATGGTTCGTTCTATTGAATAGATTTATAAACTTTTATCTTCTTTCTTACAGTGTAGGATCCCTTAAACGCGAGAAGTATAAAAATATCTTTGTATTTCTTGTGATGTCTCTTTTAGTGGCATTATTAGCTTCGACTTTCTTTCTTTCAAACGCTATGAAATCAGAATACAATACCCTTATTGATACTTATCCTGATATAGTTTTGCAAAATCAAAAAGCTGGAGTTAATTCTACTATAGCAAGTAGCATTGCAGATAAAGTTTTACTTCTTGATGGTGTGCAAAATAGTGAGGCTAGAGTCTATGGAAGTTACTATTTTAATCGTGCTGATAGAAAGTTAAATATCGTAGGAATAAATATGTTTGCTCCTTCTCTGTCTCCATTTATAAACATACTTATGAAAAAGTATTCTTTAGATGATGGACAAATGTTAGTGAGCAGAGGTGCAAAAGCACTTTTAAGTAAGTACTACTATAAAGAGTATTTTAACTTTGTGAAAAGTGATGGTTCCCTTAAAAAGATGCAGATAGTAGGAACATTTCAGGAGAATAATAAACTTCCTCAACCTAATACCTTAGTGATGCTCAAAAGTGATGCTAGAAAAATCTTTGACTATAAAGAGGGCGAGGCAAGAGATATCGCTATAGATGTAGCAAACGCAGATGAAGTGGCGTTTATAGCACGCAAGATAGAACAACTCTACCCAAGCATGAAAGTCATTCTTAAAGAGGATTTACGAGTCAAATATGAAAATATTTATAATCTCAGAAGTGGTTTTTTTCTTACTATATTTATCATTGCATTTTTTACCTTTTTTATCATTATCTACGATAAACTTAGCGGGCTTAATAGTGAAAAAAGAAGAGAAATAGGTGTACTAAAGGCAATAGGATGGAGAGTAGGAGATGTGTTAAATGCTAAACTATATGAGGGAGCTATTCTATCCCTGAGTGCTTATCTTACAGGTATTTTTTTAGCCTTTGTTTATGTCTATCTACTAGATGCACCACTTCTTAAAAATATCTTCTTAAATAACTATAATCTTCTTAAAAATTACACTATTAATTTTAGTGTAGATTATGAAACACTTGCACTGCTCTTTTTTCTTAGTGTTCCTATCTACATAGCTGCAACTGTTATTCCCTCATGGAAGATAGCGACACTTGATGCTGACGAGGTGATGCGATGATAGAGTTACTCAATGTAAGTAAAGAATATGAGGGTGGAGTGAAAGCTCTTGATGGAATTACTCTCTCCTTTGGCGAGGGTGAAGTCGTCGTTCTTAAAGGTATGAGTGGAAGTGGCAAGAGTAGCATGCTCTCTCTTATAGCAGGTCTTTCTAAGCCTACAGAAGGTGAGGTTATAGTAGATACTAAACATATCTCAAAACTCGCTGATCACTTCGCTACAGGTTTTAGAAGAGAAAATATTGGTATGATATTCCAGAAGTATAATCTTATCGCTGATTTGAGTGTTAAAGAAAATATTTTACTTCCTTTAGTACCTTTAAACCTTAAGGGTGGAGAGTTAGAAAAACGGCTAAGTAAAGAGTTAAAGCAATTTAATCTTCTTGACAAAAAAGATACTCAGGTAAAAAAGCTCTCAGGTGGTGAACAACAGAGATGTGCCATCGCTAGAGCAAATATTAATAACCCTAAGATTATCTTAGCAGATGAGCCTACAGCCAATTTAGATGAAAAACTCTCTTTAGAGTTTATAGAGTCTCTTCGTGAGATGAAGAGTGAGAAGAGAACAATCATTATCTCCACACATGATCCTCTTTTTTTTGATTTAGATTTTGTAGATAGAGTTATAGAAGTCCGCCATGGAAAAGTTCTCTAGATGCTTATAAGCCCTGAAGTTCTCACGATATATATCTTAGATATACTCTTCGCTCTTTTTGCTACTGTGGCGTTTATAGTGAGTATTAAGATAGTAAAAGGCTACGATGCAAATGCCACGACAGCTTTACAGTATGAGTTAGAGAAAAAAAGTTATTTAGCCTCAACTATTATCAAATATCTCTTTTTTATAAAAGTGCCTTTTTTTCTCTTTTTTATCTTTACCTTAGATAGTATCTCTTTTATACTTCCTGGAGCAATGTGTGGAGCAGGGGTTATAAATTCTAGTAGTGTAGCTACTCCATTACTCTTTTTAAAACTTCTAAATATCTATCTCTTCGCCTACTGGATAGTTTTAGATAAAGAGGATATGAGTGATGAAACTCAGCCCTATATGAAACTAAAGTTTCTGCTCTATCTTCTCTTTTATATTCTGCTTATGGTAGAGATATTTTTAGAGTTTAGTATGTTTTTAAGCATAAATACGACGAGTGTAGTTGATTGTTGTGGTAAAATATTTTCACAGAGTGATAGCACTTATATGGGTGAGCTTTTAGGACTCTCTTCTTTCGTTTACATTACACTTTTTTATGGTAATTTTGTTTTATTACTGCTAAGTTATCTCCTTAAAAATAGATATATTTTTGCACTGTTCAACTTGACATTTATCGTTGTAGCACTTCTTACTTTGATTGCTTTTTTTGGTACATATATTTATGAGCTTCCTACACATCATTGTCCTTTTTGTCTTCTTCAATCCGACTATCACTATGTCGGTTATGTTCTGTATAGCTTGCTTTTTTTGGGAACATTCAATGGGGTGGTGATAGGTCTACATCGTTTTAGTGTAGATGTGCAAAAGCAGAAGATGAGATATTCACTTGCTTTTCTTACACTTTATATGGGAATAATTAGTTACTATTTTTTAGGGTACTATCTTAAAAATGGTGTTTGGCTTTAACGTCCACCAAATTTATCATGCCACCACTCAGAAGGAGAGTAGGTAGTTTTTTTAATACTCTCTTCATCAAAGGGGTACTCAAAGTTATTACAGTACTCCATCACTACCTCATAAGCATCATTTATTTGCATACTCATTTTTGTAGCTTTATCAGGGTTATCAGTATGTTTATCTGGATGCCATTTTTTCATAAGGTTTTTGTAACTATTTTTTATCTCTTTGAGGGAAGAAGTTTGTCGAAGACCAAGGAGTGTTTTGGCCTTCATAAGTTTTTGGTAAGGAGTGGACACGCTTAGTCTTGTTGCTGTCTCATATATGCAGGAATGTCAAGATAGTCAGCATTCAAATCACCACCAACAACTAAACGTGGGCGAACCTTTGTGATGGGAGGAGCAACAGATACTTCTGGCTCATAGTCAGGTTTATTACGACCAATAGGAGCTTCTATTTCTTTTTCAAATCCAGTAGCGACTATAGTGATTTTAACATAGTTCTCAGCAAGTGATTCATCAGTAGACGTACCGAAGATAATATCTGCTTCGTCATCAGCACTTTCATTTACTACATTCATAGCCTCATATATTTCCATAATAGGAAAGTCGGGGTGCATACTAAAGTGAACTAAAACACCCATAGCCCCATTAAT
Organism: Sulfurimonas sp.; assembly: GCA_015488615.1. Classification (GTDB taxonomy): domain Bacteria; phylum Campylobacterota; class Campylobacteria; order Campylobacterales; family Sulfurimonadaceae; genus Sulfurimonas. Next base: position 22,564 of record WFNM01000053.1, on the reverse strand, counting down.
TGACATATTGTCAAGAAGTGGCGATTCAATAGCTGCTTTAATAGCTTCATAAGCTGCATTATCACCTTCGTGGATACCAACACCCATAAGTGCCATACCTTTATGACTCATAACAGTTTGAAGATCGGCAAAGTCAAGGTTGATGTCATTATCTCCATTGGAGAGAATAACACCAGATGTTCCACTAACAGCTTGTGCTAAAACACCATCTACTATTTTAAAACTATCTTTAAGTCCTAATTTTCTATCGATGATAGAGAGTAGTTTATCATTAGGAATAACAACTATAGAATCAGACTCTCGCTTTAACTCTTCTAAACCAATTTCTGCAAGTTTAAGACGTTTCTTTCCTTCAAATGTAAAAGGTTTTGTAACGATAGAGATAGTAAGAGCACCTACTTCTTTAGCGATTTGAGCAACAACAGGTGCAGCACCTGTTCCAGTTCCACCTCCAAGGCCAGCAGAGATAAATACTATATCAGCACCCTCTAAAGAAGCACGAATTTCATCATAGTTTTCTAAGGCTGAATCTTTACCAATGGCAGGTTTCATACCAGCACCAAGACCCTTAGTAAGTTTCGCCCCTATTTGGATTTTTGATGCTGCTGAATTCTCGCTGAGAACTTGTGCATCAGTATTGACTAACATCATCTCTATGCCAGTTACACCTTCTCTTAGCATATGGCCAATCATATTACCACCACCACCACCAACACCGACTGCTATAATTCTAGCACCGTTAATACTTTTTGATTCTTCTACAATAAATGGTTCCATTACTTCACTCCTTTAAAATAACTGGGTAGCCCAGTTCCAAAACTTACTAAGCCCATTAGCTTCATCACTCTTTTTTACTTTTTTATCGTCTAATGATATCATACTTGGTTTTTTAATAACTTCTTCTTCTGAAGGAACAATAGATATGTCCAAAGAAGGGGCTAAATTATCAATAGATGTATGAATAGTGTGTGTCTCATTTGTATGACGAACACGTTTGTTAGCATCTATCTCATAAGGTGTATACGCATAAGCAGAGTACATGACAAGACCAATAGCACTTGAATATTCTGCATCACGGAGCTCCTCAAAGAGTCCATCAGTTTCTATTGGACGTGCTAAACGTACGGGCATAGAACCAAAAGTTGCTACTGCTAACTCACGGATTCCCTGCATTTTTGAGAAACCACCAGTGAGTACTATACCTGCACCTATTTGATCTTTAAGACCACTGTTTTCAATAAACTGTGCAAGTATCATAAGTGTCTCTTCTACTCTAGCATAAATAACATTATGAACTACATCTAAAGAGACTTCATGTGTAGAGTCCAAATCACCAATAACAGGGATCTCAATTAGATCGCTACTTTCATCTGTAAGTGATCCATATGTAAGCTTTACATTATCTGCTATATTAAGGGGAGTATGAAGTGCCATAGAAAGGTCACTTGTAACATGGTTTGAACCTACACCGAGAAACTCATTGTAACGGATAGAATTGCCTGCATGAATAGCAATATTAGAAGTGTTTCCACCCATGTCTATAACAGCAACACCAAGCTCTTTTTCATCATCATTAAGTGTAGCGATGGAAGAAGCATAGGAGTTAAGAACTATGTTTTCTACTTCCACACCAGCACTTAGTACTGCTTTTTTAAGGTTGTTGAGATTTGATTTTTGTGTTGTTATGATATGTGTTTCAACTTCTAAGCGTGAAGCATTCATCCCTAGTGGATCTTCAATAAAATCTTGATCATCTACTTTAAAGTTAAAAGGAAGTGCATGAAGAACTTCATATTCGTTTGGAATATTGGCATTATAAAGGGAAGTATGCATAACACGCTCAATCTCTTTAAAGCTAATCTCTTTACTTTGAATGTTCACTATACCATTAGAGTTTAGGCTTTTAGTATATGCTCCACTCATAGAAACAATAGCAGACTTTACATCAGTTCCTGCAACACGTTTAGCATCTTCAACAGCAGTTTTTATACTTCTCGATGCTAATTCGATATTTGTGATACTACCGCGTTTAAGACCTTGAGCTTTTGTTGTTCCAGCACCTATGATAGCAATATTATTATTATTATCAATTTGGGCGATGATGGCACATATTTTTGTAGAGCCAATATCTATGGCTAAAACAGTTCTACTCAATTTAGAGTCCTTGGATGAATATCTCTGTATGGTACTTACCTTCAAGACTTTTAATAAGGCCTTGATTAAAGATACCACTCTTTAGTTTCATAAGAGATGAAGCTAAGTCTTTATAAGTCTTAGTAAGCAGTTTTTGTTCCAAAACATCATAAAGAACAATTTTTCCACTGTTAAGTGTTATGTATGAACGTTTTTTCTCAGATGAAAAAAGGTTTTGTAAAAACTCTGAAGCTTCCGTTACAGGGAGAGCCGTAAGAGAATCTGCATCATTTACTGTGATAAAAGGTGTGTTATTTCCTACAAAAGTATCGACAGTATTATTAGCCAACTCTTGAAGTTTTTGTTTTTTCATCTCTGCTGTGTACATTGTTAAAATATCTGTCTTAGCATCTTCATAGCTTTTTGTTGTAGCAGGATTTATTTTCACTAACTTAAATATGTAATAAGCACCATTAGTTAAAATAGGTTTCATGTATGGTGATGTCAAAGAAAGCTTACTTACTTTAGTAAGTGTCTGTGTATCAAAAGGATTAGAACCCATAGATATTGTAGCAGATTTAAACATAGTGTTAGCCGGAAGCTTCCCTTTTTTATAGGCGATGTAAGTTCTTAAAGATTTGTCTTTCGTAGCTTTAGCATTTAACTCATCTGTTATTGCTTTTTTTGCTGATTTTAGTGTAAGTATCTTTCCATCACTATCTTTGAAATGTGTTTTATTCTCTGTATAGTATGAAGACAGTTGTGCATTATCATAGCTCTTTTTTACTGAAGTTTGTTTAATATACTTTAGATCATAAGATATATCATTCATAAAGTTTTGTTTTTTTGTTTCCCAGTAGGGCTTGAGCATTTTATCTGAAGTATTGAGCGTAATACTTTTTTGTGTGAGTACTTTATAGTTTATCTTATCTGCGATGTTCATTACAGTTTCCAAAATATTTGTTTCATTCTTGCTCACTTCTACAGGAAGTAGTTTGAGTGTTTTTTGGATAAGTAAATCTTTTCTTAGTGATGTTTCAAACTCTTTTGTAGAGAGTCTGTTCTGAGAAAGAACAGTTCTATATGTCTCTTTATCAAATGCACCATCTTTGAAAAAGTATGTAAGTTTTTTTAATTCATTTATAAGTTCTTTATCACTTACTTCTAAGTTATAAGACTCTGCAAGGTTAAGAAGAAGTGCTTGTTGCGTTAGCTGTTGAAGTGCTTGTTTTTTAAGACCAAATTGCTTTGCTTTTTCTTCATCAAAGTTGCCTTTGAACATTTGGTTATATTTTGCATAAAGATTTGAGTAGCTTTTTTGAAGTTCACCCTGTGTTATCTCAACATTTCCAACCTTGGCTACTGATCCAGCTTTATTACCATAACTATACTGTCCCCAGCCAACAAAACCAGCTCCAACAAACGCGATTGTTGAAATCCATATAGTGATAATTAACCATTTTTTATGTCTCTGCATCCATGTGATCATCTAAAAAAACCTTACTTTTTGATATTGTCTCTTACTTATGTAATAATAGGTAAATTAGCATTAAATCTTGATAAAAATATATTTAATTTACAAAGTAAGTTGTATATGGGTTAAATTGAGTATAATTAAGTATAAAAAAACAAAGGATATGAATTATGGATGCAGTTAGTGTTATAAGTTTAGCGATTGTTGTGTCAGTTGCAATTATCATAATTAAGGGGATTGTAATAGTACCTCAATCCTCAGCATATGTTGTGGAAAGACTAGGAAAGTATAACAAAACGTTAGAGGGTGGCTTCCATATTATCATACCGATTTTAGATAGTATTCGAGTAAAATTAACGAAGCAAGAGCAGATTATAAATATTCCACAGCAGAATGTAATTACACGAGATAATGTCAATATTAGTGTTGATGGAATTGTCTTTGTTCAAGTAGAAGATGCGAGAAAAGCAACTTATGGGATAGTTAATTTTAAAAATGCCTTAGCAAATCTCTCTACCACGACTCTTCGTGCAGAGATAGGACAGTTAGCTCTAGATGAGACACTCTCCTCTCGGGATACTTTGAACCGTAAAATACTTACTGCAATAGATTCTGCTTCTGTAAAATGGGGTGTAAAGACTATGCGTGTTGAGTTACGAGATATATCTGTACCGCTTGAGATAGAAGAAGCGATGAATATGCAGATGAAAGCAGAGAGAGAAAAGCGAGCCATAGAGCTTAAAGCGATGGCTGATAAAGAAGCTGTTATCCGTGAAGCTGAGGGCGAAAAGCAAAAAGCATATTTACAGGCAGAAGCGATAGAAAGAATGGCAGATGCACAGAAATATGAGCTAGAAAAAGTAGCAGAAGGACAGAGAAAAGCAATGCTTATGATAAACTCTGCCATGTCTGAAAATCCACAAGCAGCAGAGTTCTTGCTGGCAAAAGATAGAGTTGCTGCATTTGCTGAACTTGCAAGAAATGAGTCTAATAATAAAGTTATTGTGCCTTATGAAACTACAGAAATGATAGGTTCACTCTCTATCTTAAAAGATATGTTTACTGGGAAGGGTGCTTAGTTATGATAGAAGTTATATCAGTTTCGTATCTAATTGCTATAGGAATACTTCTTATAGGAGTCGAGGCTCTTCTTTTCACTTTTGTACTTTTCTTTTTAGGTATAGGATTTCTAGGCATTGCTATTATCTCTTTTGTTTACCCTTTTGAGAGCGGATTTGCCCAGATAGCTTTTGCTTTTGTTATTGCACTTGTGAGTATATTTTTTTTTAGGAAAAGCTTACTTGCTAAAATGAGTAAAGAGAGTGAAGTAAAAGAAGAGAGAGCACATATTTCTGGTATAGGTATTGTTCAAGAGGGGATGGTCTACTTCGATGGTACCTACTGGAAGGTGCAAAGTGATATCTCAACACTTCAAGATGGCACGAGAGTTGAAATAATCGATGTTGTCAATAATATGGTTATACTAAAAGAAAATTCCTAATCTAAATCTAGGTTTATCTGTGAGTTATCGAGCATAAGAAGTCGACAACTTTTTTCCAAAATAGCAAGTTTCTTCGCCATTTCATGGATATCTCTACTATAAGCATAAACACCATAACCACGAATAACCATAATGTTAGTCTTGTTAGTTTGTAAATAGTAAGCTATCTCGCTATCTGCTCTATCATACCAATCATCAAATTGTTTAGGGTTAATAACATTAATAGTCCCTATCTCCGTGTGTCCAAAATAATCTTGTGGAGTGATTTTATCATGTTGAAGAGAGTAGGCTGTTGTAAATTGTGGCATAGAAAAACAGATGAATTTTGCTTCACTTATTTGAGAATAGATACTATAGTGAATACGGGCATCAATACTTGCCTGATTCCATCGATAATCTTTCTTAAAGTAGAGCTCAATCATAGAAAAATCATCTAATGCATCAAAAATAGCTTCTTTGGTATTAATAATAAAACGGTTTCTCTCAGTCTTTGCTGAAATACTTCCGTGATAAATACCGAAAAAATCCTTTCTAAACATAGAAAGGGCTAGAACTGTGAGTTTATTCTTGAGGTTAGCTCTATTCATAAAGTTTTATTTAAACCAAGATTTCATTTTGTCAATTGCTGATTCTAAAACACCTTCATGAGGTTTCGATTCTATACCAAAAGAATCTTGAAGTTTGGTAAGTAATTCTGCTTGTTCAGCATTTATCTTTTCAGGATACTGAATGTTAATGATAGCTATCAAGTTCCCTTTTCCATGGCCATGTACATCAGCTATACCCTCACCTCTAAAAGTGAAACGCTGCTTATCTCTAGTACCTATGGAAAGTTCTAGCTTAAGTTCGCCAGTAAGAGATGGAATGGTAATAGTATCTCCAGTAATCGCCTGAGTAAAGAAGACAGGAATTTCAATATAAACATCATTGTCATCGCGTATAAAGTGCTTATCTTGTTCTACTTCAAAAGTAACATAAAGATCACCACGATTTCCTTTTTTACCAATGTTTCCTTTTCCAGAAACACGTAAACGGTTACCCGTATCTATCCCTGCTGGAATTTGTACAGTTACACTTTCTTCGATTTCATCGTATCCTGAACCCTTACAGTTTTTGCAAGGATTACTTGCTGAACTTCCAGTTCCATTACATACTGGACAAGTTTGTGTAAATGTCATAAAGCCTTGTTGTATTCCAACTTGACCTTGACCTCCACACTGTTTACATGTCGAGAGTTTAGCATCTTTTGCACCAGTACCCTTACACTTTTTACAAGCTTTTTTGTACTTAAATGTAACCTCTTTTTCGCAACCAAAGACTGCATCACTAAAACTAATGTGCATATCAACATTCATATCTAGTGGATATTTATCCATGTCGGCAGGGTTTTGGCGTCTTCTTCCACCACCTGAACCACCAAAGCCATTGAACATATCTTCAAACATAGAACCTAGATCATCAAAACCACCAGAAGAGCGACGGCCACCGCCACCACCCATACCTTGAAGTCCTTCTTTTCCATAACGGTCATAGATACTTTTTTGTTGCTCATCACTCAAGCACTGGTAAGCCTCATTACAGAGTTTGAACTTGTGTTCTGCTTCTTCATCTCCAGGGTTTTTATCTGGATGGTACTTTTTTGCCATTGCTCTATAGGCTTTTTTTATCGTTGTCTTATCAGCACTTTGTGATACTTCTAAAATTTCGTAATAACTCAAATCTTCCATTTTTGCCCCATAATCTATAAAATATTTTTGGAATTATACCCATAAAAAATAAATAGTTTAAATGGTATAATAACTTTATGAAATTAAGTCTTACTATTTTACTTATTATACTCCTTTGTTTAAGCTATTTTTTTAGTCATAAACAAAAAAAAGAAGCAGAAATTTTATTTAATGCTCTTCCAAACACCTATTTGTCAAAAAGTTCCTTTAACAAACTTCCACGATTCCAGGAAGAAAACTATGAGAATATTTTAGAAAACTTTATAAATAACTGTCGTACAAAAAAGGCAAAAAAACTTTATGGTGATTTATGTGAAGATGCAAAAACTACCCTAAATGCGAAGAGTTTTTTAGTGGATTCCTTTGTTCCCTATTTGGTTTATACGGATGCCCAAAAATCTCAAGGTTTACTTACAGGTTACTATGAGGCAGAGCTTCATGCTTCAAAAGTACAAACGAACAAGTATAAATACCCTCTCTATGAAACACCAAGAGATCTTATAACAGTAGATTTAAGTACTATTTACCCTGAGTTAAAAAGCTATAGACTTCGAGGAAGAGTAGAGGGTAATAAACTAGTTCCTTATGATAGCAGAGAAGAAAGTAGAGAAAAAAAAGTAGATGCTGATATTATCTGCTACTGCGACTCACAAATAGATAGGTTCTTTTTAGAGATACAGGGTTCAGGTCGTGTAAAGTTAGATGATAATTCTACAATGTTTGTTGGCTATGATAATCAAAACGGATATAAGTACAGAGCTATAGGACGATACCTAGTGAAGATAAAGGCATTGCATTTAGAAGATGTTTCATTACAGAGTATAAAGGTATGGCTAGATGAACATCCTTCTCGAGTAAATGAAGTACTCAATTATAACAAATCACTAGTCTATTTTAAAGAGAGAGCACAGGGTGCAACTGGTGCTTTAGGTTTAGAGCTGCATGCAAGAAGAGCAGTTGCTGTAGATAGAAAATACATTCCACTAGGCAGTTTGCTTTATATAGATGCCAAAGTAGCTGATGCAAACTTCTCACAAGCAGTTTTTGCTCAAGATACTGGCGGTGCTATTAAAGGTGCTGTACGTGCTGATCTTTTCTTAGGTACAGGCGATGAAGCAGAGAAGATAGCAGGAAAGTTGAAATCAAAACTTAAACTCTGGATATTACTTCCAAAAACTATGCAAGAGAAAAATATATGAATAGATCATTAGAAAAATTTAATCGCTTAGTAGACTCACTACAAGAACTCCCGACTATAGGAAAAAAATCAGCGACTCGTCTTGCTTATCACATGATAATGAATGATACATTTGTGGGGATGCGCATATCTCATGCCATAGAAGATGCACTTGGAAGTCTCAAAAAATGTACTACATGTGGAGGGATGAGTGAGGATGAACTCTGTTATATCTGTACAGATGATGGTCGAGATTCGACACTTCTTTGTATAGTGGAAAATGCAAAGGATATTTTACTCTTAGAAGAAAATGGCCTTTTTGATGGGAAGTATTTTGTACTCGATGCACTGACTGACTATAATGTTATAAAACTCGAAAATTTAGTGGATGAGGGAGTTAATGAGATACTTTTTGCTATAACGCCATCTATAGCTAACGATGCTGTTATACTTTATATAGAGGATAAACTTGCTCCCTATAGTGTAAACTTTTCAAAAATTGCACAAGGGGTTCCAACAGGTGTAAGTTTGGAGAATATAGATTTACTCTCGCTAACTCGTGCACTAGAGGATAGGGTTCGTGTTTAGAGGGTACTTAGAGTAAAAAACTTTTCTGCATCTCTCTTTTAATTGCCTCTTTTTCTAAAGTAGTATTTACAAAAAGCTCATTTGCTAAAACACCTTGCCCTAAGAGCATATCTGCACCATCTTTATAGGTGATATTTTTCTCTTTTGCTATTTTTAAAAAGGGTGTGAGCTTGCCATAGATAGCATCTGCCACATAGTTAGTTGAGTTTAAGATAGACTTTATAAGCTCTTGCGGGGCAGGGAGTTCTTCATCTTTAAGTCCTGCACTTGTTGTGTTTACTACTAGGTTAAACTCACTAAGAGTAAATGTATCCCAAGTAGATGTTTTACATCCAAGTTCATTAAAGTAAGGGAGTCTTCCCTCACTACGATTGAGTACTGTAACCTCAATGTTTTCTTGTTTAAATCTTGCAGCGAGTGCTTTAGCAGTACCACCAGCACCAAGAATGAGAATCTTTTGAATATTTTTAAACTCTTCTATCGCATACATAAAACCATCAGCATCTGTGTTATAACCTATTAGACGACCATTTTCATTAGTGAGTGTGTTTACAACACCTACAGTTTTTGCAAATCCACGTACTTCATCACAGGCATTAAATGCAGCCTCTTTATGGGGGACTGTAACATTTGCACCACTTAGACCTAAAGCAAAGAAAGTTTCTTTGAGTTTAGTGCCATCTTCTAAATAAGTACGAGTATAACAAGCATTGTAGTGTAGGTTTGAAAAAACACTATTATGCATAAGAGGAGAGCGAGAGTGTGAGACAGGATTGCCAAAGATTGAAAAGAGTTGCAACTTCTACTTCTTATCTAAATCATTGAGTGAATGTATAAGCGCACCGAGTTTATTTTCGACCTCTTGATACTCTGTCTCTTTAACACTATCAGCGACTATTCCTGCACCGGCTTGAAGTATGACTCTATCTTCTTTTACCATTGCAGTGCGAATAGTAATAGCCGAATCCATATTTCCATCAAATCCAAAATAACCTATACTACCACTATAAAATCCACGTTTAAGACCCTCATACTCTGCTATAAGTTCCATCGCTCGTATTTTTGGAGCACCAGTCATTGTTCCTGCTGTAAAGGTTGCCATAAAGAGGTCAAACATATCCTTATCTTGGGCTAATTCTGCAGTGACATCAGAGACTATGTGCATTACATGAGAAAAACGCTCGATATGCATTATCTCTTCTACTTCTACTGTACCAGTTTTTGCAACACGACCAACGTCATTACGACCTAAATCTATAAGCATAAGGTGCTCTGCTAACTCTTTAGGATCAGATAAAAGCTCTTTTTCTAGTGCTAAGTCTTCTTCTTTTGTCTCACCGCGTTTACGAGTTCCAGCGATAGGGCGAAGAAGAATTTCATTCTCTTCTAGCCGTACCATTACTTCAGGTGAAGATCCAACTATACTAAAATTTTCATATTCCATAAGAAACATATAAGGAGAAGGGTTTTTCGCACGAAGGATACGGTAGAAACTAAAAGGATCTACCTTGATCTTTCTTGTAAAACGGTTTGTCATAAGAACTTGAAAAACATCACCACTTTTTATCATCTCTTTTGAAGCATCTATCATCTCAAAAAATTTCTCTTTTGAATGTGCAAAACTTCCCCCATCTTCACCAATATTGTGTATACGGTGTTTATAAGTGTAAGAGCCTTTAAGGTCATCATGAATGCTCATAAACTTCTCTTCATATTCTCTCAGTGTACTTATAAGGGTAATTTGATGATTTTTATGTGAATAAACTAAGATGAGTTTAGGTAGGATCAGATCTAGATCTGGAGTTTTTAGTTCATCTTTGAGGTTATCCATACTAAAACCAAGTTTAGGCTCAAAGACTTTAACCATATCGTAGCCGATATAGCCTATAAAACCATCAACATAACCAACTTTGAGTCTCTTTGTTGCCTCTTTATAAATAGTAGTATCTTTCTTCTTATAATACTCTTTGAGAAAAGTAAAAGGAGACTCATTTTTTTTGTGTGCTTTGCCATTAAAATCAGTATAAATTGTTTGCTCATTTTTATACTGCAGACGCTCACGAGCACCTATACAGATAAAAGAGTAATTTCCCTCACTACCACCAGCAGACTCGAAAAGATAAGTAATCTCATCACTAAACATCTCTTTAAGTTTAGAATAAACGGCAATAGGAGCTAACTGATCAAGTGTAAATTGTTTTGAGTAAATCATAGCTTAACTAAAAATGCTCCAGGTTCTACTTTTGAACGTAGTTCTCTACGAGCAGTTTTTGCATCATGTTGTGTTTTAAATGGACCCACAAGAACTTTATTCATTATACCAACATTATGGTATTTGTAGTTATACCCAAGTTTTTTTATCTTTCTTAAGAATTTTTTATTAGGCTCATATTTTGAAAAACTTCCTACTTGAATATAATATAAACCCGACATAGCTATATGTTTTGGTGTAGCTACTTTTTTTACTGGAGCATGAGCTTTTTTCTTTTTTATAACTGGCTTTTTCTTCACAATTTTTTGAGGTTCAGGAGTAGGTATTACTATTACTTCTACTTTTTCTGGTTCTTCAAAGCTTTCTTTCTTGAGTTTTTGTGCTATAGCATCAAGATTAGCATCACTATTACTCTTTTCTTCAACAACTGCAACCTCTTCAAAAAGTGGCTCTTCATCTGTTTGTGCTACTTGGGCTTGTGGCTCAGGTGGTAGTACTGCTTGAGGAAGGTTATCTGTACCGTTTGAGCTCAAAGAGTTCATAAGCATAATGACAATAATAAGAATAACACCAAGTGTAGCAACTGCTAACATAATCTTTTTATTAGAGTTATTTGTCTTGCCTTTGTTTAAAATAATATCGTTAAGTTCATTTGTTTCATTCATGTCGTTCATAATTTTACCTTTTACATGTGTTTTGACCATGAAGCACCACGCTCTTTAGCATAGACCTCATATGGGAGTGTAAGTATATTATACTCTTCTGGCATATCTGCATTTGGAAACATACGCCACTGTTTTGGCTGTTTGGATGCAAGCTTCATACTTAACATTTTGCCAAGTTGAACAGCCTCACTTAGTGTAGTATGACCTTTGTGAATATAGACATGAAGATGACCTTCTGTTCTTGTTTTATATGCAGTAAAGTTTATATACCCCTCTTCACGAAGAAGAAGCTGTGTTCTATGATAAAAACGTTTAGGGTCACGACCATTATAGTCAATAACAATATTTTCTACAATACCTTTTTTATCTACAATAGAGTGTGCAACGGTAATTTCACCTTTTAAGTGTTTATTAATCACAGATTGATTTAAAGGAGCATTTATTTTTTCAAATTTATTGTAAAAAGTACGGCCTTTAAAGGAAAGCTTATCCACTACAGAGAGTTTTTTCTCCCAGTAGTGATCACTAACCATTTTAATAAGTTTCATATCCATTGCAGTCATTGTAATGCCTTAGTATGTAGGTTGGTTGTAAATTACAAAGTTCTGAGCAAGCTCTTTAAGTTCTGCTTTAATAGTCGCTTGAAGTTCAGTGTTGTTAATGTCATCAAGTACATCAGCCATTTTGTTGGCAATAAGCTCAAACTCTTTCTCTTTCATACCACGAGAAGTAAGTGCTGGACTTCCAACACGGATACCTGAAGTTACAAATGGAGAACGAGTCTCACCAGGAACAGTGTTTTTGTTAATAGTTATACCTGCGTTTCCTAAAGCTGCATCAGCATCTTTTCCAGAAATATCAGTACCAACAAATGAAACAAGAACAAGGTGGTTATCAGTTCCACCAGATACTACATCGTATCCACGCTTCACCATAACTTCTGCAAGTACTTTAGCATTTGCTTTTACCTGTTTAGCATATGTTTTCCACTCTGGAGATAAGTTGTACTTAAAACCAACAGCTTTTGCAGCGATAACATGAACAAGTGGTCCACCTTGAAGGGCAGGGAAGATTGCAGAGTTGATTTTCTTTGCGATATCTTCATCATTCGTCATGATCATACCACCACGAGGTCCAGCTAAAGTTTTGTGTGTAGTAGTAGTAACTACATCAGCATAAGGGAATGGGCTAGGGTGCTCACCAGCAGCTACAAGTCCAGCGATGTGTGCAATATCAGCAAAAAGGATAGCTCCAACTGCATCAGCAATCTCACGGAATTTTTTGAAGTCAATCTCACGAGCATATGCAGATGCACCACATACGATGATTTTGGGCTTAACTATTTGAGCGATATCTAAAACTCTTTCATAGTTAATACGTCCATCAAGCTCAACACCATAAGTAAATGAAGAGTAGTTCTTTCCAGAAAAAGATGGCTTAGAACCATGTGTTAAGTGTCCACCATGGCTTAAATCCATACCAAGAAGTTTATCACCAGCTTTTAAAAGTGCTGCATAAACAGCACCATTTGCTTGGCTTCCTGAGTGTGGTTGTACATTTGCATAGTTACAGCCGAAAAGCTCACAAGCACGGTCAATAGCTAACTGCTCAACACCATCAGCATATTCACAACCACCATAGTAGCGTTTCATAGGGTAACCCTCTGCATACTTGTTTGTAAACACTGAACCCATAGCTTCCATTACTGCTGGAAGTGTAAAGTTCTCAGAGGCAATCATCTCTAAGTGGTCTGTTTGACGCTCTAACTCTTTCTCACATAAATCATAAACTTCACTATCGTACTCTTTTAAAAAACTCATGGTATAAAATTCCTTGTTAAAATAATACTGATTATACTCAAAAACATATAATAATTTACTTACAGGAGAATTGGGTTAAAAAGGGAAGGATTTGAAAAAGAGAGTATTTCTACTCTACTTCTTCAGGTGTGCATTCATTAGTGATTGGTTTCATTGCAGGAAAAAGAAGAACATCGCGTATGCTGTGCTCATTTGTAAGGAGCATAACAAGTCTGTCTATTCCTATACCTTGACCTGCTGTTGGTGCCATACCATAGCTAAGTGCTTCAACGAAGTCAGCATCCATCTCATGTGCCTCATCATCACCACAATCTTTAGCTTCCATTTGCCCTTCAAAACGAGAGAGTTGGTCTATAGGATCATTAAGCTCAGAGAAGGCATTTGCTATTTCACGACCAGCGATAAAGAGCTCAAAACGCTCAGTGATTTCTGGGTTCTCGTCATTACGACGAGCAAGTGGTGAAATCTCAACTGGATACTCAGTAATAAAAGTAGGATCAATTAACTTCTCTTCAACGAATTCATCAAAAAGTTCTCCTTGGAGTTGTCCTAGGTTCATACCAGGTTTTACAGTAATATTTTTTGTTTTAAGGTAAGCAATGATAGCTTCTTTACTTGTACAAGATTCTGCTGGAACACCACCAATAGTAGTAAGTGATTCTATAAGTGGAATTTCTTGAAAGTTTTCAAAGTTTACTTTTAAGTCGCCGTATGGCAAAACAGTTGGAAGATCTAAGTGCTCAAAAAGATATTGAAAATACTCTTTTGTGATTTCTATAAGATCTTTGTATGTCTTATATGCCCAGTAGAACTCAATACTTGTAAACTCAGGGTTATGTGTTGCATCCATACCTTCATTTCTAAAGTTACGGTTGATTTCAAATACTGCTTCAAAACCACCAACGATTAAGCGCTTGAGATATAACTCAGGAGCAATTCTTAAAAATCTATCTATACCAAGTGCATTATGATGCGTTACAAATGGCTTTGCATTTGCTCCACCAGCGATAGGGTGCATCATAGGCGTTTCCACTTCTAAAAAGCCCTTGTCTTCAAAGAAACGGCGAGTAAGGCTGATAACCTTAGAACGTGTCTGAAATGTTTTACGAACTTCAGCATTCATGATAAGGTCAAGGTAGCGTTTACGGTATCTTATCTCTTTATCAGTTACACCGTGGAACTTCTCAGGAAGTGGGGAGATCGCTTTTGTAAGGATAGTAAAACTGTCTACATGAAGAGATAGCTCACCCTTACCAGTAACAAAAGGAAAACCACCAACTTCAATAATATCACCAACTTCAATGTTCTTCTTAAACATTGTGTTGTAAAAATTTTCTGGAAGATTGTCACGTGTAACATATACCTGTAGCATACCTGACTCATCTTCTATCTTTACAAAAGATGCTTTTCCCATCACTCGAAGGAATTTAATCCTACCGCTCACTATGTAGTGACGATTTTCATCGCGTTTTTCTTCTGTCTCTGCAATATCTGAGTTTACATTTAAATATTTTTCAATACTAGTGTTTCTTTTGGAATCATTTGAGTATGGATTGTGTCCAGCCTCTTTGAGTAGTTTCGCTTTTTCTATTCTTTGTTGAATAAATTTATTATCAAAAATCAATAATTTTCCTTATTTAATATTATTTTGTTTGACACTCTGCACAAATGCCATATATCTGCATTGAGTGATCATTCATTTTAAAGCCAAGCTCATCTGTAATAGCATGTTGGCGTCGTTCTATCTCATCATCTACAAACTCTGTAATCTTACCACATTCTGTACAGATAAGATGATCATGATGCTCTTTTGCCCCGAGCTCATACTTTTTACCTTGTGCACCAAAAGAGAGAGATGTTACAACATTTGACTCTTCAAGAAGTGCTAGTGTTCTGTAGACTGTTGCTATACCAGTTTTGAGATCAGGTTCTTTATCCTGTATAAGATGATGAAGACCTTCAGGTGTTAAATGCTCATCAGAATTATAAAGAGTCTCTAAGATTACTTCACGTTGGATGGTAAACTTGAGATTATTTTTTTTTAGGAGCAGTTTAAAATCATTTAAAAGTTGTTCATATTCGACTGTTCTATCGTTAAAATTTGTGTTTACATTTGACATATTATTTCGCTTCTTCCGTTTTTAGTACTTTAGTATTTATTTGCTCTTGTAGTTCTTCTTTTATTTTTGCAACTTTAGTGTCAACACTCTTTTGTGTTATCTCTTTTGTTTTTTTACTAAGTGTATTAGCACTTTTATTAATGTCAGTACTTAAGTTTACGGGATCTATTTTCATAATAAAGGCACCTGTTTCAACCATAATTGGAAAGATAATACTTGTCTTTAATGTAGAATCAAGTGTAGACTTGACTGCTTTTATACTGTATGCAGCATGTGCAATAACTGCTGCAATAAGAAAAAACTTACTTGCACCGAAGATAAATCCTAAAATTTTATCTATAGGACCTAAACCACTAAGTTTACTCAACTTTTTAAATGTATAACCTACTATGATCATTAGAAGCCAAAAGAGAGCTAGTGTTATTAAAAATCCCATAAAACTAACAGCTGAAGGAGAAGAGAAGTTAAAAATGAGTACATTTAGGTACTCCCCAACAGTGTCACCCATGCGAGAAGCTATAAAAAGCCCACCTATAATACCAATAAGTCCAAAAGCTTCTTTGAAGAAGCCGTTAATTATACCCTTAAGTCCAAGTAATAAAATAATACTTGCACTTATGAGGTCAAAATAGTTAATGTCCATGTAATAGTTCCGAATTCATTTGATTTTTTCCAGCATTTTTTGATCTGTAGAGTGCTTTGTCTGCTCTAGCAATAATTTCATCAGGAGTATCATCTTTGTAGTAAAGTGTAGCACCTATACTCATAGTAACATTAATTGAATCACCTTTATAAATTAGTTGGTTACTTCTTATTAAATTAAGAATTCTATTTGTGACTTCAATACATGTAGTGACATCAATTCGATTAAGAATAATAATAAACTCTTCTCCGCCGTAACGAAAGACTTTATCGCCATCACGAAGTGTTTTACGAAGCATATTGGCAATAAAAATTAAAATTTTATCTCCAGCGACATGTCCATATGTGTCATTGATGATTTTAAAGTCATCTATATCTAAAATTAGAAGATGCATTTCATGGGATAAAGCTTTTTTTGAGCAGATTGTATTGAGGTAAGTAGTTAATGCTCGTCTGTTGAATACTTTTGTAAGAGAGTCTAAATTTGAATTTCGTTCTAACTCTTTTACTTTAGAATTAAGATCTGTGATAACTGCATTTGCTCTTATAACTTCTTTTGACATCTGTGATTGGATATCATTAAATTTTTTTGTGATATTAGAGAAATCAATATGAGGATCATCACACTCTTTAAGTGCTTCCTCATGGACATATGAAAGCTCTTTGAAAGTATTATTAGTTAGTTGGTATGAGTTTATTGTATCATGAGCAATCTCTTTGTATGCATTTGTAAATGCAAGCTTTGCATGTTCTACAGAATCTATTTCATTGTCACTAATGCTTGAGATAGTACTTGTGGCATCCTGTAAAAATGTTAAAATCTGCTCTTTATTTGGTTGCTCCTGAACATCTATATTTTCAATGAGCTCTTCGTACATCTGTGTTACTAAAGATTTAAGGTCTTCTTTTTGCATAAACATTCCCGGATAAAATTATTGATTGCATTATACACTGAGTTAGCATAAAAAAAACTTTTGTAGTATATTTCAAAAATTAAAGATAAGCATAATGGTTTATTTAGGTATATTTTGCTAAAATCACGAAAATTATTTAATTAAGGTATTATTATGAGCACATGGAACCCTTCTAGCTGGAGAGAGAAACCAATCTTACAGCAACCAACTTATCCTGATCAATCTGCATTAGAGAAAGTTTTAAGTGAGCTAAAAAATTATCCGCCACTAGTTTTTGCTGGTGAAGCTCGTACACTGAAGTCACAGCTAGCAAATGTAGCGAATGGTAATGCTTTTTTACTTCAAGGTGGAGACTGTGCTGAGAGTTTTAGCGAGTTCCATGCAGATAATATTCGTGATACTTTTAAGGCTATGATGCAGATGGCAATTGTAATGACTTACTCTGGTGGCCTTCCTGTTGTAAAAGTTGGTCGTATGGCTGGTCAGTTTGCAAAACCACGTTCAAGTGATACTGAAACTTTTGATGGTGTAGAACTTGCTTCATACCGTGGAGATATCATCAATGGTACAGAGTTTAATGCAGCAGCACGTATTCCAGACCCCGAACGCATGATAAAAGCTTATAATCAAGCATCAGCTACTCAAAACCTACTCCGTGCATTTGCATCTGGTGGTTTAGCTGACCTACATCAAGTACATAAGTGGACACTAGATTTTGCACATCAAGGTATTATGAGTAAAAAGTATGAAGAGTTAGCAGAAGAAATAGAAAAATCATTGCAGTTTATGGAAGCTTGTGGTGTTACATCTAAGACATACAGAACACTGCGTGAAACTGATTTTTATACTTCACACGAAGCACTTCTCCTTCCTTATGAAGAGGCATTTACTCGTCAAGACTCTATCACAGGTGATTGGTACGATACATCTGCACATATGTTATGGATAGGTGATAGAACTCGCCAACTTGATGGTGCTCATGTTGAGTACCTAAAAGGTGTAAAAAATCCAATAGGTGTAAAAGCTGGACCTTCTATGGATCCTCAAGACTTAGTAAAACTTTGTGCAGAGCTTAATCCAAAAAACGAAGCAGGACGCCTGAATGTCATTGTCCGTATGGGCGCTGGAAAAGTTGGTGATGGTATGCCAGCATTGATACGTGCAATAGAAAAAGAAGGAATAAAAGTTGTATGGTCATGTGATCCTATGCATGGAAATACTATCAAGTCTTCAAACAACTATAAAACTCGTCCAGTTGATTCTATACTTACTGAGATGAAAGAATTTTTCCAAATTCATAAAGCAGAGGGAACTCATGCTGGTGGTGTTCATTTAGAGATGACAGGTAAAAATGTAACTGAGTGTATTGGTGGTAGTTTTACTGTAACTGAAGAAGATTTGTCTTCTCGTTACCATACACACTGTGATCCACGTTTAAATGCAGATCAGTCACTTGAGCTTGCATTTTTAATAGCAGATTCATTAAAGGAAGCTAAAAGCTAGAGTTAGAAGAGTTTCTCTTCTTGAGCTATTAAGCTTATTTGTATTTAAGGAGTATAAAATTTGAAAATTTCTTTCTTTCTTTCTTTAGTTTTATTTAGTACTTTAAGTGCTGCAGAAATTACATTGTTACCCTATGTTGGAACAACAATTAATGATAGGTCAAATGCAAAATCTCTTAAGAATGCAACAGGATATTTTGGGCTATATGCTAGTTATATAGAGGAGCAAAACCAATTTGATTTTGCTTATAGTTATTCTAAAACCCTATATAAATCGAGAAATGTACTTAGTGATTTTGATCAGCAAGACTTTACTGCAAAATACACTCAGAGGCTAAAAGATACTTTTTTTTCAATAGGTTTACACTCTATACATAATACTGAAAATGATGTCTATACTGACCTTGGAAGTGGATATATTGGATTTATTGGTTTTAAAGAGATAAATCAATACAATAATAAAAACATAAGCTATGGTATTGATACTTACTATTCTCTCTACACACAAGCACATGGGGAGACGAGTAGAAGCAATACAATAGCAATTGCAATAGCTCAATTTTCTCCTTATTATATTTATAGTATTGATCTTAGTCCAAATATGCGAAATGACTTTACTCTTCGGGCAAATGCAATAAGTGCTGCACAATATACTAAAATAAGTTATCTTTCAGCGGAAGTAATCAATACAACCTACTTTAATAATACTTATTTGATTTTACATTATCTAGGTGGAAAAATGCGTAGTGGTATAACAAATGAAGGATTTACTGTTTATAACAATAAGGATCTTTACAGTGGTATATATAACATTTCATTAGGCTATTGTGAAGTAAATAAGTTAACATATGATGTAAGCTATGCTCTTTCTACCTTTAGAGAGTTTAATCCAGATACATTAGTACTCCTTCCAAAAGGAATAAGTTCAACTATCTTAGGAAGTGTAAGATATCAGTTTTAAGAGTTTATCTCTTCTAACTTTTCTTCAATAGCAAAAAGCTCTTCCATTTTCTCTTCGTAAATTTCTTCTGCTTTAGCTAATTCCTGAGCAAGTGCAGAAATACCTGTTTTCTCATAACATTTTGGATCGGCTAAGCACTCATTTTTTTTCTCTAGATCCTTCTCTAGTAGCTCTATCTCTTGAGGAAGTGATTCAAGTGCCATTTTTTCTTTAAATGTAAGTTTCAGATTTTTTATCTTTTCTCGTTTAGGCTCTTCAATCTTAGGCTCTTGACTTGCCTCTTTTTCCATAGAACTTAACTCTTTAAGCTCTTTTTCTAAGTCAAGATACTCACTATACTGCTGATGAGACTCTTCTATAGTTTTGTCCGCTTGAAAGATGAAAAGTTTTTTCGCTATCTTGTCCACAAAGTACCTATCGTGAGAGACAATGATAACTGCCCCTGCAAAGTTCGTAAGTTGCTCTTCTAAGATGTTAATAGTAGGAATGTCAAGATCATTTGTAGGCTCATCGAGGATGAGGATATCTACATCCTTCGTAAAGAGTAGGGCTAATGCCACACGATTCTTCTCCCCACCACTAAGTACACCTACTTTTTTCTCTAAGAACTCACGAGGAAAGAGAAAGTTTTTGAGGTAACCATACACATGAAGGTCACTTCCACGAACGGAAACACGGTCACCGCCATGAGGGCAAAAAGTCTCTATTAAGTTCTTATCATCATCTAAAAGTTCCCGGTGCTGGTCAAAGTAACCTACCTTGAACTCCCCGCGTTTGATGACTCCCTCAGTTGGTTCAAGTCGTCCAAGAAGTGCTTTGAGAAGTGTCGATTTTCCACTTCCATTTGGTCCAACTATGGCGATAACATCTTTTTGGAGTATACGAGTTGTAAAGCCTTTGAGTAGCTCCTTATCTCCAAGTGTCAGCCCTAGATTTTCTACCTCAAAGAGCATCTTCTGTTTGTTGATACTTTTGTCACGGTTGAAGTGTTTTGCTTCGCGTTGAAGCTCTACACTCATTTTACGAATCTTCGCAGGATTTGTCTTCGCCTCTTCACGAAGGTTCATAAGTCGCTCTTTTCTCCCCTCATTGCGTTTAAGACGAGCTCGAACACCACGAGCAAACCACTCGTTCTCGCGTTTAAGAACCCCGAGAAGATTATCATGCTGCTTTTGTAGAGTTCTAATGTACTCTGCTTTTTGTGTTAAGTAGTTGCTATATCCGCCACTATACTCTTTTAAAGCACATTCATCAACCTCCACACTTTTGGTTGCGATACGGTCTATGAAATATCTATCGTGAGAGATGAAAACGAGGGTAAACTTTTCTTTTAATATAAGCTCTTCTAAAAACTCAACCATATAAACATCAAGGTGGTTGGTAGGCTCATCAAGGAGTAAAATATCTGGTTTTTGTAGAAGCAAAGAGGCGAGGGCAACGCGACGCTGCTCTCCTCCACTAAGGAGTGTAATAGGTTTGTCTTCATAGCGTTTAAGATCAAAGTGCTGGATGATACGTTCTACTTTATCATCTAAGTTCCAAGCATTATGGTGTTCTATGTAGCTTGAGAGCCTCTCATGCTCATCTAGGAGAGTTTTATTATCAAAGTCCTCAGCTAGAAGAAGTGAGAGTTCATTGTATCGCTCTTTAGCGGTGTTTAGTTCTACTAGACCATGCTCTACAGCTTGGCGGACACTATGCCCTTCTACAAAATTAGGACGCTGATCGAGCATCTTCACTTCTAAGTCATTTTTAGTGATACGACGACCACCGTCAGAGTCAAGTGTACCGTTGACTATCTTCATAAGAGTAGATTTACCACTTCCATTTTTACCAATAATAACGATACGTTCACCCTCATCAACATGAAAGTTGACTTCAGTGAGAATCTTTTGAGCAGAGTAGTGTTTTGAGATGTTTTGTAGGTCTATAAGTGCCATATTATTTTATTATTCCCTATGTTACGGGTGAAACTAAGCTTTTATTCTTGATATTTATTATTAGTTTTTTTCGTAGTATTATTCTATTTATTAAGAACGATTATATCGCTATAATCGTTAATAGAAGCTTATTGAGGGTTTGTAGCCTTGAGTTTTTTTAAGCATTTTAAATGTTAATATCTAGTAGAATTTCCACTTGTTTATCTATCTCTAGCATTTCTTGATAAGTAAGTTTAGTAGTAAACCTTCTAAGATTTTTTGTTTGTCTAAAGCTCGAATTTTTATACTTCTTGCAGTTTTTTTCTTAGCAGTGCATTGATGATAGTTTGATATGGAACTTTTTGCTCACTAGCAAGTTTTTTGAAAAATAGAACTATATCGTTATCTAGTCTTAGTGAAACAGGTATTTTTTTAGGTTCATAAAATCTACCACGAACACCATCACTAAAATCATACTCATCTAACATTTCATAATCATCAAATTTTTCTCTTTCTTTAATGTTGCTCATAGAATATCCTTTCTTTTTGATTGGCTTTTCTTGCACTAATGATGCGAATAATTTCTTCTCCATTCTCATCAAAAAACATATTTGCAACAACTAAGATTTTATCTTTAGTTGTTGTACCTAATGTTATCCATCTCTCTTCAAAATAATCGAAACGATGGTCAAGTTTTGAAATATGCATAGGGTCTAAGAAAACTTCTTTTGCTTCCTCAAAAGAGACTTGATGATTTTGTGCATTTAATTTACTTTTTTCATCATTCCATTCAAATTTCAAAGTAAGCCTTTTTGTAAATATAACTTAATTATAGCAAAATTGTATTTACATTGTCAATACTCTACTATATTTTGTTAGTCTTTTTAGTTGTATATCAGTTGCACCATTGGCTTTCACAAGGAACACCATCGTTATCTCCATCCATTTTTGTATTAGGGCAATTATTTATAAAATAGGTTGCTTCTTGGCATGAAGTCATTTGAGAACAATAAGTTCTTCCATCACATTCAAATGAATTGTTATTTGAAGTTTGTTCGCTATCTAAAGAACCTAACTGTGCTATTGAAATATTATTGTAATAGATATAATTTCCTAACCATCCTGCTAATATAAAAATTATTAAAATTATTTTTTTCATGTATTTTTTACCTTTTGTAGACTAACGGCGAAGCTGAGCCCTAAACGGCC
>WFNM01000052.1 GCA_015488615.1 Sulfurimonas sp. | reverse complement strand
TGCATGCCTCTAAACGCGGTCGAGCTGTAGGACTACTTACTTCAAGTTTCTTTTTTGGACAGTTCTTCTCGCCCATAGTTTTTGAGCCAGTTGTAGCGAGATTTGGTATACAAGGACTCTTTTTTATTATCTCTATAGTATCACTTATTGTAGTGGCTGGTATCTATTTGAAAACAAAAATAAAGGCACAAACAAAATGACAAAGATTTTAGAAGAGTACTTAGAAAAACTTCAAATCAAAAAAGAAGAACCCTCTTTAGAGTACTTGCAGACCCTCCAAAAAGCACATCTAGCCCACTTTAGTTTTAATAACATCGCAGTACTTTTAGGCAAAGAAATTTCGTTAGATATATCGGATATTGCCCAAAAAATCATCCACGATGGACTTGGCGGTTACTGCTTTGAGCATAATAAACTTTTTTATGAGATACTCAAAGAGATGGGCTTTGAAGTTCGCTTTGTAGTAGGTAAGGTGCAAAATAGTAACAAAGAGATAGATGTACCTAAAACACATCGGATTACTATCGTGACTTTTGATGCTGAGGAGTATCTTGTCGATGTAGGATTTGGCTATGTCTGCCCAAACAATCCGCTAGCTATTCATTCGGATAAAGAAGATGGAAGTTATAAAATAACAAAGCTAGATGAAGAGACCTTTGCACTCAAACTCCTTCTCACTAAGGGTGACTTGACTCTTTATAAGTTTAATCTACACAGATACTCTGAAGCAGACTGCTTGATGGGGAACTTCTACTCCTCACACTATGAGTGTGCAGTCTTTGTCAACAACTTTGTCCTCTCTTTGATACAAAAGGACAAAACCCTCTCTTTGAGAAATGGCACTTATCATAAAATCTATAAAGACCAAGAGAAGATTAGGAAGATAGAGACAGAAGAAGAGCTTTTTACTACACTACAAAATGATTTTTCTATCACTCTCAAAGAAGATGAGATAAAAAAACTTTTACACTACTGCAGGGGATAATATGGGCAAACAGTATAAAAAACTCACTCAAGAGGATATGGCGTTTATAAAGGAGCAGAAGCTTTTTTATATAGCTAGTTGTTCAGGTGGGGAGGTAAATCTCTCGCCAAAAGGGTACGACAGTATCCGAGTCTTAAACGCCAACTCACTTCTTTTTATGCAGTATCCGGGAAGTGGAAACAGAACATACCGAGATGTAGCAAATGGTGGGGAAGTAACTCTTGTTTTTAATGCCTTCAATGGTGATGCAAAGATTTTACGACTCTTTTGTAAGGCTGAGATAGTCGAGCAGAGTGATGCAAACTTCACAGAGTATGCCAAAAAGTTTGGAGAAAACGAGAAGATAGTAAGAAACTTTTTTCTCTTTAGTATCTATGCCGTAGAGAGTAGTTGTGGGATGTCTGTTCCTCTTATGGAGTACAAAAAGGATAGAAAACAGCTACGAAACTGGGCTGTGAGTATGAGTAAAAACAATCAACTCGAAGCATATAATGTCAAAACATTTACTCCTGTGGATTTAAGTACTATTTCTTAAGAGTATTTATTATAACTAGCTATAATCTTTTCATAAAAAAGAAAAGGTTCTCTCATGAAAAAAATTATACTCGCTTCTCTTGTTGCACTTAGCTTCAGTACTCTTAATGCAAAAGAGTGTTTTAACTCTAACTCTATAGATGTTAAATGGGTCTCTTATAAAACAATGGCAAAGATAGGCGTTGGTGGCAACTTCTCAAAAACTGACTTCAGTGTTGCAAATGCAAATGCAGGCTCTATGGCGAAGATGCTAGAAGGCTCTTCTGTAAAGCTCTCTCTTAGCAACATAGACGCGCACATGGCACTCAAAAACCAAAACATCGCAGAGTTTTTCACAGCCAATCTCAGCACAAAAAAGATCACGGCGAAAATCATCTCAGCTGATGCAAAAAAACTGCTAGTAAAAATCACACTTAATGGCAAAACGCAGAAAATCCCAATGTCTTACACTACAAAAGAGTCACATATCGTAGCGAGTGGCGTTATAGATGCTGTAGACTTTGACTTAGTCCCTGCACTTCGCACTCTTAATAAAAATGTAGCTGGTCATAAAAACAAAGGCTGGAATGACATTAGCATCGCGTTTGATATGCCGTATACAACTACATGCAGATAGTAACAGAAGCACTCTTAGCACTAGGTCTTGATAAGTCTGGTGCTATAAATGCAGAACAGCTTGTACTCTTGGGTCTTGGGGAGAGTGATGCTGAGAACTTTGTAGCACTCTCCCTTGGCAAAGAACTCTCAGATGCTCGTGCAGAACTCTTTGTACTGCTTGCAAATATCAAAGCAAAAACAGCTAGAAAGAGCATCATCGCTAACTATAAAGCTCTCCAAAAATTTAGAAAATCTGATACTACATCTACAGAAGTCAAAGAAGAAGTCGTGCCAACAACTGTAGCATTAGAGGGTGATGTAACTATTTACTGTGATGGAGGATGTACTCCAAACCCGGGAAAAGCTGGAAGCGGTGTAGCTATCTATCGTGGTGGCGAACTCACTGAACTTTGGTATGGACTTTATGAGCCTATGGGTACAAATAACACAGCAGAACTCGGAGCACTTTATGAGTCTCTAGTGATTGCAAAACACGAGACTGAGTTAGGTAATAAAGCAGAGATAAAATGCGACTCCAAGTACTCCATAGACTGCATCCAAACATGGGCTATCAACTGGGAAAAAAAAGGCTGGACAAAAAAAGGTGGCGAGATAAAAAACCTCGATATCATTAAAAAAGCCTACTACCTCTACAATGAGGTCAGAGCAGAAGTAAAACTCTCCCACATCAAAGCTCATGCAGGATTTGAGGGCAATGAACTTGCAGACAGAATGACTATGTATGCTATAGAGCAAAAAGAGCAAGAATTTGTGAAGTATATAAAACCTATCGATGTGGCACAGATTCTCAAGATGCGAGCGGGATAGGCTATTTACTTAATGAGAGATGAGATAGAGTTTAAAGTAATCCTAAAAGAGCTACAAGTAGGACTGGTGGTGTTATAACTAGTCCTACTTTCATGTACTCACCCCAGCCAATTTTCACACCTTTTTGTGCAAGTACATGCAGCCATAAAAGTGTTGCAAGTGAGCCTATTGGGGTCATTTTTGGTCCTAGATTTGAGCCTAAAATGTTGGCATAGACTAGAGCTTCGTTACCTACATAACCTACCTTGTCTATAGCGATGTCCATTATCATGATGGTTGGCATATTGTTCATGAGTGAGCTTATAAACGCGGAGAGGAAACCTGTTCCTATGATGGCCACAGTTGTACCCTGCGTTTGAAGCTCAACTATCCATGAAGCGATGATGTCTGTGAGCCCTGCGTTTTTCAGACCATAGACCACAACATAAAGCCCTATACTAAACCATACTACCTGCCACGGAGCAGACTTTATAGTCTCAAATGGTTTCACAGCCTTGTAGTAGTTTGCTATTGCTAAAAACACCAGTGCCCCACCAAGAGCAAAAACAGAAATAGGAAGGTGATAGTGATCTCCTATAAAGTAACCGCCCATAAGAAGTGCTAAAAATCCCCAAGAAAGCTTGAACATAGTCTGGTTTTTGATGACACTTGAGGCCTCTGGAAGCTCCTCTACATTTACAGTGAGTGGAATATCTTTTTGGAAGTAGATAAAAAGTACCACTATAGAAGCGATTATAGCGAGTAGGTTTGGTAAGAACATATGGCGCATATACTCGATGAATCCGATGTTAAAATAGCCAGCTGTTACGATGTTTGTAAGGTTTGAGATAACTAGTGGGTTTGAAGCACTATCACCTATAAAGCCTCCAGCCATTAAAAATGCGAAGATAGCGAGTGGTTTCATCTTGAGGTACTTCATCTTAGCGAGTAAAATAGGTGTGAGAATAAGTGCTGCCCCATCGTTGGCAAAAAAGGCTGCTACAAAGGCACCAAGAAGCAGAATATAGACAAAAAGTTTCTTGCCACTCCCCCCGCTAAGTTTTGCCATCTTAATAGCTGCCCACTCAAAAAATCCTATCTCATCAAGAACCATAGAGAGGATGATAATCCCGATAAACGCGAGTGTTGCATCCCAAACGATGCCTGTTACAGTAAGAACATCATTAAAACTGACAACTCCTATGAGTAGAGCCGCTACAGCTCCGACAACAGCAGAAGTTCCGATTTGCAAACCTTTTGGTTGCCAGATAATAAAAGTAAGTGTGACTAAAAATAGTCCAAACGCCATAATCATAAATATTCCTAATAGAAAAGTAATGAAACTATAGCGAAATAAAATCTATAAATCAATATATCTTGATATAGTTACTTTATTATGCTAAAATGTATCTACTAAAGAGGTGATTATGGAAGTTTTTTTAAAGAGTGTCTCAGCACTTAATGATGCAACCCGAGTATTGATTTTGCGTTTTATAGATGAGAATGGGGAGTGCTGCGTTTGTGATCTGCAGAACTCTTTAGATATGATCCAGTCACGTTTATCACGGCACCTTAAAATCTTAAAAGATGCAGGTTTTTTGCGAGTTGATCGTAAAGGAACTTGGGCGTACTATTCTGTTCGTTCTCCTCTTGATAGGTTTCGGCTTGAAGCTTTAGAAGAGATTCGTCATCTATCCATAGAACTACCACCTTTTAAGAGTTGTAGTGATTCTAAGGAGTGTGGCGTTTAGTCCAAGTTCAAATGCAGAGTATGTGATGTTGAAGGCTTTAAAGTATAAGCATTATCGAAGGCATTAGCACTCTCTATGCAGACAAACTCTTTGTATGCATCTGCTCTCATCCCACTCATTCGAGAACCTTTTTCTATCCATGGATTCCAGACTATTGCAGAGGATGCTCCTTTTGTTGTGAGCATTATCTCTGCGTTTTTATCATGAAGTGATATTTTTTCTTGAACATCAAGATAGACTCTGTCGCACTCGGCATCTATCTTTATACTCCTCTCTTCACTACTTTTTCTATCTTCAAGAGTATCTATAAAAGTACATCCCTCAAGACCTCTTATCTCTACATC
>WFNM01000051.1 GCA_015488615.1 Sulfurimonas sp. | reverse complement strand
ATCGACTATGAGTTTTGCTTTTCTCTCTAGCAGGTCTTTGAGTTTAAGCATAGAGTTATCGCTAAAGTAGATGTTGTCGATGACTTGATCGAAACAAGTAGTAGTGTGGATGAGACGCTCAACTAAGGCTCTCTCATTATCGTCAAATCTATCAAAGCCTTCATAAGTCACAGCCTCAGCATGAATCATCTCAAAAGATTTGACACTTATAGCCTCGCCTAAGTTTATCGGTGGTTCTTGTAGTTTAAAGTTCATAAAATGTCCATAGTTTATATGGAAATTATTGTACCAAAAGTATCTTCAAGTTTATCTAAAATGTGAAACAAGATTTACGATTAAGGAACTACAGTTTTATCTTACTTTTTCAATTCTACATTGATTGAGAGAGCTTCTATACCATCTTCTGCCTCTTTTTGAATGTGAACTTCTTTCACATCAATATACTTTTTTACAACCTCAATTATTTCAGCCTTTAGCTCATCCAAAAAAGGGAAACTATTATTTGATCTATCGGACATTATTGCTATTGTAAGTCTATCTTTTGCAGTTTTAGCACTATTTTTTTTACCAAACCAAGGAAATGTCATGAGAATATCCCTTTTACTTTTTGTAAAAAACTCTCTTTGTGAGACTCTACATCAACAAAATCCACTTTTTCGCCACATACTCTCAATGCTATTCTTTTGTATGCCTGACCAGCTTGAGAATCTTGAGAGAGTATGATAGGTTTACCTTGATTTGAAGCATCTACAATCTCTCTATCTTCAGGTATTTTACCGATTAATGGTATGCTTAATATATCTAAAATATCATCGCTATTGAGCATCTCCCCATTTTGAACCATCTTTGAATTAATTCTGTTTATGATTAAAAACTTATCTACCTCTTGACCCTCTTTTACTCTTTTACTTTTTGAGTCAAGTATGCCTATGGCTCTATCCGAATCTCGTATAGAGGAGACTTCAGGATTTACAACTACTAATGCTTTATCCGCAAACTCAATAGTATGTTCATAGCCACTTTCAATCCCAGCAGGTGCATCTAAAATGATGAAATCAAAATCTTTTTTAAGAGAATCAATGAGTTTAGATATTTTTTCTGAATCAAGCACTGATTTATCTTTTGTTTGAGAAGCTGCTAAAAAGGATAAATTATCACTTATTTTACTTTTAATAAGTGCTTGCTTTAGTCCTATTCCATCATCCATAACATGAACCATATCATAAACTACACGATTTTCTAAGCCTAAAAGCATATCTAAATTTCTCTGACCAATGTCAAAATCAACAACTACACATTTTTTATCATTTTGTGCGATACCAAGACCAATATTTGCTGTTGTTGTTGTTTTTCCAACGCCACCTTTCCCACTTATAACTGCTATCACTATACCCAACTTTTCTCCTTTAACGCGGATGTTATTACTATTTCATTATCTATTAATTCTACTCTATTTAATCTATCTTGCAAAAATTTATTATCGACTTCAACGCCATGAAAAAGTATATTTGCTTTACTTGAAGCTTGCATCATCATAAAATCGCCATCACAACGGATAGAACCATCTACGATTTGTGTAATGATAAGTGTTCCATTTACGACGATACTGCCACCACTATTGACACGATTTAAAAGAAGTAAATCACCATCTATATTTATTTCCTGACCACTTCTAACCAGCTTATCTAAAACTTTTAAATTAGATTTAGTTTTGAGTTTTTCAGTCGGCTTTTGAACATTTTGTTCTTGTTTATTCTCTACCTCTCTATTCTTTCGTTTTTTTTGTGTTGGAAGAACTAAATTAAATATAAATTTTAAATTTTTAGAGTGCATATACTCTATGATTGTATTACTCTCTTTGCCATTTATAATGACAAGATAATTTTGAAAAAAAATATAACTTTTATCAAAAAAAGAGATAAAATCTTCATCATTATCTAATTCAACTTCGAGTATCTTAGCTGAATACTGTTTGGTGTTCAAAATGCTCTCCTACTAATATTAAGTATTTTTTAAAAATTATAGCAAGATTGTGATTATTAAGCAAAAGTTTAAGAGAGAATTTCTTTATCTTTTTAGCTAAAATTTATCTTAAATCATAGTATAATCTCGGATGAACTTTACACAAGAAGATGCAAAAAAACTTTTAGAAATTATCAAAGCAAGGCGGGATGTCAGGGGTAATAGATTTATCTCCACTCCCATAGAAGATGAAAAAATCACTGCCATTTTAGAAGCGGGCATCTCAGCTCCCTCTGTTGGCTACTCTCAGCCTTGGAAATTTGTCCTCATTCAAGATGCAAAGACAAAAGTGAGTATTGCGAAAAACTTTGCTCATGAAAATGCCAAAGCCCAAGAGATATTTCAAGAGCGATCCCTCTACAAAGAGTTAAAACTCGAAGGTATCAAAGAAGCCCCTATCAACATCGCTGTCCTCTATGAGCCATCACCAAAAGAGGTTTTAGGTATGACAAGTATGAAAAAGATGGGAGAGTATAGTGTCGTATGTGCAGTGCAAAATATGTGGCTCATGGCAAGAGCTCTCAACATCGGCATAGGCTGGGTAAGCATACTCGATGAGCAAAAAGTCCTCAAAGCCATCCAAGCAAAAGAGCATAGTCAACTTGTAGCCTATCTCTGCGTTGGGTATGTAGATAAATTTTATGAGCAGAGTGAGCTAAAAACTCTTGGGTGGGAGAGAGAAAAGCTTTTAGAGGAATCTGTTACTTATCTATAACACTCCCTAAACGCCACATTGTATGCAGGTAAGTAGCTTTTACATTCCCTTGTATATATCCCCCATCTTTAGCACTTTTTTTACTCACTTTATAAAGTTGCATATCTGCTTTTGGTGCTTGTGTTATGCGGCTATAGTGAAAGGCATGTCCTTTAATGACTTCGCCACTCTCTAGCTCACATTTATAATAACCTAATCGCTCACGTTTGTTTGTTAGCTCAAAGGATATAGGCAAGATAGCACTCATCTTTTTCTCATCACAACTCTCGCCTAAGTAGATAAGCCCAGCACACTCAGCATAGACTTTTTTTGTTTT